>JBGPWJ010000157.1:0-6359 GCA_041492115.1 Gammaproteobacteria bacterium | reverse complement strand
TGGATGGACGGTCTGCATGACTCTCCCGTGCGCGCGGCCAGCGCCGGCATGGCACTCGGGTTGGGGACCGGTGCGGCGGCACTGATCGGCGCCTCAGCCTTGCTCGGACTGTATGGTTTATCTCTGGGCGTGGCGGCAGCGGCATACTTGCTGATCATGGTCATAAGCAATCGTCAGCTGCCCTGCGGCCGCAGCTTAACCTTGCCGATTGCGCTTATCGCCGGGCTGGTCGGCTGTCTTGCGGTGCTCACGGCGCAATTGCCCTGGTATGCCTTGCCGGTGCTGGCGGCAATACCGCTTGTTGGCACATTGCCTGTATCCGTAAAAATGGCTTTGAAGCTGCAAGCCGCTTTGCTATCGATCGCCACACTGGCCTGTGCAGCAAGCGCTGTGTATCTAAGCTGGCGCATTAACGGTGCGCCACCGCTGTGAGGAAACAATGAATATGCTACCTACTTTTTTCGTGTCCCACGGAGCGCCGATGTTGGCAGTGGAAGAGGGCCCCGCACACCGGTTTCTGGCGGGCTGGAATAATCGCGTTGACCAGCCAAAAGCCATCCTGGTGGTTTCCGCGCACTGGGAACAGAGTGGCGGTCCAGTGGTAAGTACGACAGAACACCCGGGCACGATCCATGATTTCGGTGGTTTCCCGCGCGAGTTGTATGAGATTCAATATCCCGCGCCGGGTGCGCCTGAAGTGGCAGAGCAGACAGTAAAGCTGCTTCGGGATGCCGGCTTCGAGGTCAAGTCCAGCATCAGCCGCGGTCTTGATCATGGTGCCTGGGTGCCGCTGAGCCTGATGTATCCAAACGCAGATATTCCTGTGTTTCAGGTCTCACTGATACAAGGCGCCAGCCCTGTGGAACATTACCGTCTTGGCGTTGCATTGCAATCACTGCGTGCACAAGGTGTTCTCATCATGGGATCGGGTTCACTGACACACAACCTCTATGAATTCGTGGGGCATCGATTGGATGATGCAGCGCCACACTGGGTCGCCGACTTCGAGAACTGGATGGCGGAAACACTTGATGCCGGCCGTCTGTCTGATTTGCTGGACTATCGAAAGGTCGCACCCCACGCCGAACGGAATCATCCAACGGAGGATCATCTGCTGCCGCTGTTCGTCGCACTGGGAGCCGCCGGGGAAGGGGCTGTCGCAAGCCGCGTCCATGCCAGCCATACTTATGGAATACTGGCCATGGATGCTTATTCATTTGCCGAAACCACGGCGTCCGGCGCATCTGCGAACACATCCATAGACTCATGATCACCAGCACCGATAACGATTCATCCACATCCCCTTGGGCACCGTTGCATCACAAGGTGTTCCGGATGCTGTGGACAGCTTCAATCTTTTCAAACATCGGTTCCTGGATGCACGAGGTCGGCGCGGGTTGGCTTATGACGTCGCTCGCCCCCAGCCCCTTGATGGTGGCGCTGGTGCAGGCCGCCACCACGGCGCCGGTTTTTCTGCTGGCGCTGCCTGCTGGCGCACTTGCCGATATTGTCGATCGGCGGCGCTACCTGATCGCATCACAGCTTTGGATGATGATTGCTGCCGCCTTGCTTGGCGTTCTCACGCTCTCAGGATTGACGACAGCCCCGATCCTGCTGATCTTTACTTTCGCGCTCGGCATAGGCACCGCGATGATGATGCCGGCATGGGGTGCGATTACGCCGGAGCTGGTGCACCGAGGCGAGCTGCAAGCGGCGATCGGCTTGAACACCATGGGGATGAACGTATCCCGATCCGTCGGCCCGGCACTCGCCGGATTGATTGTGGCTACTGCCGGACCTGGAATGGTCTTCATTCTAAATGCCATCTCGTTTCTTGCCGTCATTGCCGCGCTGAAGAGTTGGCAGCGCCCGCAACAGGAAACCGATTTGCCTGCTGAGCGACTCGTCGGCGCGGTCCGTTCAGGACTGCGCTACGCGCGTCATTCACCGGAACTGCGTGCGGCACTCACAAGGGGCGTTGCCTTCTTTGTGTTCGCGAGTGCCATGTGGGCCTTGTTACCCCTGATCGTCCGGCAAGAACTGAACAGAGGTCCCGGCACTTATGGATTGTTCCTCGCCTGCTTAGGTGTCGGCGCTATTGGCGGCGCATTGCTGTTACCGCAGGTTCGCGCTCGTGTATCACGGGACGGGATCGTGGCAGGCGCTACCGTGCTTTACACGATAGCGATGCTGGCGCTAGCCCACAGCGGCAACGTCTATGCGGCCGGCGCTGCAATGCTGGTTTCGGGAGTGGCCTGGATCAGTGTCGTATCGGCACTCATGACTGCAACCCAGATCGCCCTGCCGGGCTGGGTACGGGCACGCGGTTTGGCGCTCTTCTGGGTCGTCTTCATGGGTGGGATGGCGGCGGGCAGCGCGCTCTGGGGACAGGTCGCCACATGGATTGGTATCCCTCATGCGCTCACCCTGGCCGCCGCCGGCGCGTTGGTCGGTATTGGCGCAACCTGGCGATACCGGATCGGACTGCACGATGTGAACGATCTTTCGCCATCCATGTACTGGCCAACACCGATAATGGCCGACGACCTTGACATCGATAGGGGGCCGGTGATGGTGACGGTCGAGTACCACATCGATGCGGCAAGAATCCATGAATTCACGAAGACCATGCATCAAATGCGCAGGCTCCGGCGCCGTGATGGCGCGTTCATGTGGGAGCTGTTCAACGATGTTGAGCATCCTGACATTATGGTCGAATGCTTCATGGTCGAATCATGGCTTGAGCATCTGCGCCAGCATGAGCGCGTTACTGTTGCGGATCATGATGTCATCGAAAAGACGCGGGCGTTTCATCTCGGCAGTGAACTTCCCAAGGTGACTCACTTGGTGGCCGGTTGGAATTAGTTGACAGTGGAGTTGGCCACGGCAGCATAAAGACCGTGTGAGGATGGCGCATGAGTGACGGAGCAAGAGAATCAGGCCGCTCACTGGGATATGGCTAAGGTTTTACGAAAGGTCCGGTGGACCATGCGCCCGCCAAAGGCACGGCGCGAAGAGTTCGGAGGATCGGGAATCCGAACACCCCGTGTGGGGTTGGTCGGGGTGAGAGGATTCGAACCTCCGGCCCCTGCCTCCCGAAGGCAGTGCTCTACCAGGCTGAGCTACACCCCGATTTCAGTAGTTGCGTGTGACGGAGAACTCCGCTAGGGCGTGCAAGGCGTCTTTATAAGGCGAAGCGGGAAGACCTTGCAACTGATGTGTCGCCTTGTCGGCTTCCTGCCGTGCGACGCGCGCAGTGTACGCGATGGCGCCGGTGGATTCAACGGCCGCGGTCACGGCCTCGATGCTGTCGCGGCCGCCGTGTTCGATGGCGGCGCGGATGGTCTGCTGCTGTGCGGGGGTGCCGTTGCGCATGGCGACGATCAGCGGCAGGGTGGGTTTGCCTTCGGCCAGATCATCGCCGATGTTCTTGCCCATGTCTTCGCTGGAGGCGCTGTAATCGAGCACGTCGTCGATGAGTTGGAAGGCATTGCCCAGATGCAGTCCGTAGGCGGCGAGGGCCTGTTCTTCCCCGGCGGGGCGCTTCGACAGTACCGCGCCCAGTTGCGAAGCCGCTTCGAACAGCTTGGCGGTCTTGCGCAGGATCACATCCAGATAACGCTGTTCGGTGGTGTCCGGATCGTGGCAGTTCAGTAATTGCAGCACCTCGCCCTCGGCGATGGTGTTGGTGGTTTGGGCCATGATCGCCATCACGCGCATATCGCCGACATCCACCATCATCTCGAAGGCGCGCGAATAGAGGAAATCGCCTACCAGCACGCTGGCCTCGTTGCCCCAGATGGAGTTGGCGGTTTCGCGGCCGCGGCGCAACTCGGAGGCGTCGACGACGTCGTCGTGCAGCAATGTGGCGGTGTGGATGAATTCGACGATGGCGGCAAGGTCGATATGATGGGTGCCACTGTAGCCGCAGGCGCGGGCCGCCAGCAGGACCAGCATGGGCCGCAGGCGCTTGCCGCCGCTGGTGATGATGTAGTGGCCGAGTTGGTCGATCAGGGCCACTTCGGAATGTAAACGTCCCTGGATCAGGGTGTTGACGGCGCGCATGTCCTCGGCGATCAGGTCGCGGACCGCATCCAGGCTGGTCGGAGCCTGAGCGGATTGGGGCAGGGGCGCGCGCTTCGTGCTGGTCATGCTGTAGTTCTCGGCTTGGGCGGCCGTATCAGTCCGGCGCGCCCGGCTAGTTTACCCTTGCATCACGGTCCTGTGCCATGCGAGATAAGTGTTTGACCTTGCAATCGTCAGCCATTAAAATGCCGGGCTTGGCGAAGGCTAGATTTGATGCCTCTTGGAGAATAAGCAATGTACGCGGTTATGGTTACCGGTGGCAAGCAGTACCGGGTCGCTCAGGGTGATACCCTGAAAGTCGAAAAGCTTGTGGCCCAAGAGGGCGATTCCATACAGTTCGACAATCTGTTGATGGTCGCCGATGGCGAGAACATCCAGCTCGGCGCGCCGTATCTCGCCGGCGCCAAGGTGACGGCGACGGTCAAATCGCATGGCCGTGCCGACAAGGTGCTGATCGTCAAGTTCCGCCGCCGCAAGCATTACCGCAAGCAGCAGGGACATCGTCAACACTATACTGAATTGGAAATCACCGGCATCAGCGCCGGCTGAAGCGGCTCATCGAGGTAGATAGCAATGGCACACAAAAAAGCAGGCGGCAGTACCCGTAACGGCCGCGATTCTGAATCGAAGCGTCTTGGCGTGAAGCGCTATGGCGGCGAAGCGGTGATCGCCGGCAATATCCTGGTGCGGCAACGCGGTACCCACTTCCATCCCGGCGTCAATGTCGGTCTGGGCAAGGACCATACTCTGTTTGCCAAGGCGGATGGCCAAGTGGTATTCGTGAAGAAGGGCATCAAGCAGCGCACTTATGTGAATGTGCAGGCCGCCTAGTAAGTAGGCGCGATCCGCAAGGTCGTGAGAAGCCCCGTCTGGTACGGGGCTTTTTGTTTTAGGGATCGGTATGAAATTCGTCGACGAAGTGATGATCGAGGTCAAGGCCGGTGACGGCGGCGACGGCTGCGTGAGTTTCCGCCGCGAGCTGTATGCGCCGCGCGGCGGGCCGAACGGCGGTGACGGCGGTGATGGCGGCAGCATCTATGTGGATGCGGTCGCGGGACTCAACACGCTGGCCGATTACCGTTACACGCGCAAGTTCGATGCCGAACGCGGCGAGAACGGTAGCGGTACCGAATGCACCGGCAAGGGCGGCGCGGATTTGCATATCCGTGTCCCGGTCGGCACGGTGGTGTACGATGTCGATACCGAGGAGCTGCTCGGCGATCTGGTGACGGAAGGCCAGTCATTGATGGTCGCGCGCGGCGGTTTTCACGGCATCGGCAATGCCCGTTACAAGAGCAGTACCAACCGCGCGCCGCGCCAGTCCAAACCCGGCACGCCGGGTGAAGCGCGCAAGCTGCGCATGGAACTGAAACTGCTCGCCGACGTCGGTCTGCTTGGCTTGCCCAATGCCGGCAAGTCCACCTTGATCCGCGCCATTTCCGCCGCCCGTCCCAAAGTGGCTGACTATCCCTTCACAACGATGTACCCGAACCTCGGCGTGGTGCGTGTGGCCACCGATCAGAGTTTCGTGGTCGCGGATATTCCGGGTGTGATCGAAGGCGCGGCGGAAGGCGCCGGTCTGGGCATCCGCTTCCTCAAGCATCTTTCCCGCACTCACCTGTTGCTGCACCTGGTTGATATTGCGCCTTTCGATCCGGACGTCGATCCTGTCAAAGAGGTGCGCAAGATCGCCGCCGAGTTGAAGAAGTTCAGTCCGGAACTGGCCGCGCGCGAACGCTGGCTGGTGCTCAACAAGACCGATCTGATGCCGCCCGCGGAGGCTGAAAAGCGCTGCAAGGAAATCGTGCGGCGGTTGCGTTGGAAGGGTCCGGTGTATCGCATCTCCGCCATCCAGGGCGAAGGCACCCAGGAACTGGTTTTTGGTGTCATGCGATATCTTGAAGAGCAGGCAGAAGTCAGCGCTTGAGATTCTGCGCTGTGTTGAAGGCGCGGGCATTTTGTAGTCTACTCGCGGTCGGTATGATGGAATGCTGGTTGTGCGCCCCTACGGTGTTTGTAATCAGAAGAACATGACACGAGAACTCTTGGGAAAATCCCGACGCTGGATCGTCAAGATCGGCAGCGCGCTGCTGACCAATGATGGGCGCGGGCTCGATACCGAAGCCATCGGCGGCTGGGTTGAACAGATTGCGGTGTTGCGACAGAACGGCATCGAGGTCTTGTTGGTGTCATCCGGCGCAGTCGCTGAAGGCATGTGCCGGCTGGGTTGGAGGAATCGTCCGTCGGCACTCTACGAACTGCAGGCTGCCGCC
>JBGPWJ010000111.1:0-8308 GCA_041492115.1 Gammaproteobacteria bacterium | reverse complement strand
CCGACGGCGCCGTTGATCTTGCCGAGCAGCGGCACGGCGACCAGTTGCGCGCGCTGCCGTTTCAGGCGCGCGACCACATTGGCGAGTTCCTTGCCGAGTGTTGTGGGCGAGGCGGGCTGACCGTGCGTGCGCGCCAGCATTGGCTGATCAGCGTATTGGTGGGCGCGAGCGCGCAGGCTATCGATCAGCTCATCCATCAGCGGTAGCAGTGCCTGGGTGCGGGCTTCGCGCAGCATCAGGGCATAGGCCAGGTTGTTGATGTCCTCGGAGGTGCAGGCGAAATGAAAAAACTCGCTGAGACCTTCCAATTCGGCGTTGCCGGCGATCTTCTCCTTGAGAAAATATTCCACGGCTTTGACATCATGATTGGTGGTGCGCTCGATGTTCTTGACGCGCTGCGCATCTTCCACACTGAAATTGTCAGTAATCCCCTCGAGAATGTTCAGCGCGTGACTGGATAGCGCGGGAACCTCGGCTATGCCGGCGTGTTGCGCCAGTGCCTGCAGCCAGCGCACCTCGACGCGCACGCGCTGGCGGATCAGGGCGAATTCACTGAACAGGGCGCGCAGGTTGGCGGTCTTGTCGCCGTAGCGGCCGTCGACGGGGGAAATGGCGGTGAGTGTGGAAAGTTCCATGCGGGTGCCTTGGTAATCGGGGTTGATCAGGTTCGATAAAATGTACAGCGGCGTGTCAGCGGAGATAATACAACATCAGGCGTTTTCGTGCGGCAATGGGTGGGAAAAGATATAATCCCACGCACACTCTCCCTCTCCCTCAGGGAGAGGGTCGGGGTGAGGGTGGTTTCAGCTCACTATGTTAGGAGTGGTGCTCGTTCCTCCCCCTCACCCTGGCCCTCTCCCCGCTGGGGAGAGGGGACTTCTATTTTTATCTCGGATGCTTATCACATGCTGCAAGCCTATCGTACCCACGTTGAAGAACGCGCCGCCCAGGGTCTGCCGCCCCTGCCGTTGGACGTACAGCAGACTGCCGCCCTGGTCGAGTTGCTCAAGCAGCCGCCGGCGGGCGAGGCCGCATTTCTGCTGGAGCTGCTCACCCAACGCGTGCCGGCGGGAGTGGATCAGGCCGCCTATGTGAAGGCGGGGTTCCTGGCGGCCATCACACAGGGCAAGGCGAGTTCGCCCGCGCTGGACGCGGCACGCGCCACGGAACTGCTCGGCACCATGCTGGGCGGTTATAACATTCAACCGCTGATTGCTCTACTCGATGACACCACGCTAGGCCAGATCGCCGCGCGCGCGCTGTCGCATACGTTGCTGATCTTCGATGCCTATCACGATGTCATGCACAAAGCGGAAGCTGGCAATGCGCTGGCTAAGCAGGTGCTGGACAGTTGGTCCGCGGCCGAGTGGTTCACGGCGCGCACGGCGTTGCCCGAGGAAATTACGGTCACTGTGTTCAAAGTGCCGGGCGAGACCAACACTGACGACCTGTCACCGGCCACCGAGGCCTGGAGCCGTCCGGACATCCCGCTGCACGCCAAGGCGATGCTGGTCAGCAAAATGCCTGATGCCTTGCAGACCATCGCAACACTCAAGCGGAAAGGTCATCCGATTGCCTATGTTGGCGATGTGGTTGGCACCGGTTCGTCGCGCAAATCCGCCATCAACTCGGTCCTCTGGCACATGGGCGCAGACATTCCATATATTCCCAACAAACGTCAGGGCGGCGTGGTGTTGGGCAACAAGATCGCGCCGATCTTTTTCAACACCGCCGAGGATTCCGGCGCGCTGCCGATTGAGTGTGATGTGTCAGCGATGGAAACCGGCGCTGTGATCCGCATCCGACCGTATGACGGCGTCATCCTCACCGAGCAGGGCAAAGAGTTGGCGCGCTTCGCGATGCGCCCGACCACGCTCGCCGACGAGGTGCGTGCCGGCGGCCGCATTCCGCTGATCATCGGTCGCGCGCTCACTGACCGGACCCGCGAGGCGCTGGGTTTGAAAGCGTCTGAGATATTCGTCCGTCCGCAAGCGCCCAAAGACACCGGCAAGGGCTACACGCTGGCGCAGAAAATGGTCGGCCGCGCCTGCGGTGTGAACGGTGTGCGCCCCGGCAGCTATTGCGAGCCGCGCATGGCGACGGTCGGTTCGCAGGACACCACCGGCGCGATGACCCGCGATGAATTGAAAGAGCTGGCCTGCCTGGGCTTCTCGGCCGATCTGGTGATGCAGAGTTTCTGTCATACAGCGGCGTATCCCAAGCCGGTCGACATCAAGCTGCAACACGAGTTGCCGGATTTCATGCAGAGCCGCGGCGGCGTGGCGCTGCGTCCCGGTGACGGCATCATCCATTCCTGGCTGAACCGCATGTTGCTGCCGGACACGGTCGGCACCGGCGGCGATTCGCACACGCGCTTTCCGATCGGCATCAGTTTCCCGGCCGGCTCCGGCCTGGTGGCCTTCGCCGCGGCCCTGGGTGTGATGCCGCTCGACATGCCGGAATCGGTGCTGGTGCGTTTCAAGGGTAAGATGCAGCCCGGCATCACGCTGCGCGATCTGGTGCATGCGATTCCTTATATCGCGATTCAACGCGGCCTGATGAGCGTCGAGAAAAAAGGCAAGAAGAATGTCTTCAACGGACGCGTGCTGGAGATCGAGGGCTTGCCGGATCTCAAGATAGAGCAGGCCTTCGAATTCGCCGATGCCTCCGCGGAGCGTTCCGCCAATGGCTGCACGGTGCGACTCGGCAGGGCGCCTATCATTGAATACCTGAGCTCCAACGTCACGCTGCTGAAATGGCTGATCGCCAGCGGCTATCAGGATGCGCGCACGCTGCAGCGGCGCATCGATGCCATGCAGGCGTGGCTAGCCAATCCGACCTTGCTGGAGCCCGATGCTGACGCTGAGTACGCTGAGATCATCGAGATCGACCTTGCCGACATCAAGGAACCCTTGCTGGCCTGTCCGAATGATCCCGACGATATCAGACCGCTGTCCGCCGTCGCCAACGATCCGGTGCAGGAGGTGTTCATCGGCTCCTGCATGACCAACATCGGCCACTACCGCGCTGCCGGCAAAGTCTTAGAGAGTGTGACCGATGTGCCGACGCGCTTGTGGATCGTGCCGCCCACGCGCATGGATGAACATCAGCTCACCGAAGAAGGGTATTACGCAATCTTCGGCCGCGCCGGCGCGCGCACCGAGACGCCGGGTTGTTCGTTGTGCATGGGCAATCAGGCGCGAGTCAAGGATGGCGCAACAGTGGTGTCGACCTCGACGCGCAATTTCCCGAATCGCATGGGCAAAGGCGCCAATGTGTACCTGGCCTCGGCGGAGTTGTGCGCGGTGGCAGCGGTGCTTGGGCGCTTGCCGACGGTTGCTGAATATCAGGCGCAGGTCAAAGGCATCGAACCATTGGCGGCGGACATCTACCGCTATCTCAATTTCCACGAGATCGCCGAATATCAGGCGTTGGCAGGGAGTGCGGTGGCGAAGGTGATACCGATCGCGCAGGTCGGTTGATGTAGGTCGGAACGGCCTGCGGCCTATTCCGCCCTGCTTGGGGTGCGTAAGCGTTGTGCGGCGCCCAGCAATTCACTGCGCTGTAAGAGTAGCCGCCAACGCCGGCCACCGCATTGCCGCCACAGCACGGCCGCGCGAATAGCGGCCAGCAGCAAAGCGCGGATCAGATTCGCCGTGTCGACATCAGCCAGCACTGTCGGTTCGCCGTGCACCATGAGGCGCGGCGTGAGTGTGCTGACGGTGTCCTGATACAGACGGGCGAGGGCGGCAATCACCGGCTGATGCGTTGCGCTGTTCTGTTGCGCCTGTCCGGCCAAGCCTTCAATGCCGTGGCGGATCTGCTGTAGCAGATCGTCGCGGCGCGCCAGTTGCCGTTCCAGATGCAGCAGACCGATCACATAACGCAGCAGTTCGGGGTCGCGCCGGGAGTGCTTGCCATCCAGCTGTTCGCTGAAAACCCTGAGTCCGGTTGCAAGGCCATCGATGCCGCCGAATACCGCGGCGGCATTGTCCGGATCGAGCTGGAACAGGCTGTTGATGCTGGCCGCGACGGCTGTTTCCGCGACGCTGCCGCGGCGCGCAACCTGTTGCACCATATAGGCGGCCTGAAAAATCCCGGCCATCGCCAGGGCGCGGTGCGCAGTGGTGTGATTCATGGCGTGGTGGCGTGAGCCAATTCGGCGCCGGTATTGGCCAGCGCGACTTCGATAACGCCACCACCCAGACATTCATCGCCGCGGTAGAACACCACCGACTGGCCCGGCGCGACGGCGCGTTGCGGTGTGTCGAACAGCACTTGGTAATCGCCGTTATCCAGCGGTTGCAGCATGCAGGCCTGATCTGCCTGCCGGTAGCGGATCTTGGCATGGCAACGGTAGTTTGGCGGCGCCGGTGGCGCGACGATCCAATGCATCTGGCCGGCGATCAGGCCGGAGCTATAGAGACGCGGATGATCGCGGCCCTGCGCGACGATCAGCGTGTTGTCGACGAGGTCCTTGCCGATGACATACCACGGTGCGTCGCCGGCATCGCGTATGCCGCCGATGCCCAGGCCCTGACGCTGGCCGAGGGTGTGGAACATCAGTCCCTCATGCCGGCCGATGACGCGGCCTTCCTGTGTGCGGATGACGCCGGGCTGCGCCGGCAGATAGCGTTGCAGGAAGTCGCGGAACTTGCGCTCGCCGATAAAACAGATCCCGGTGCTGTCCTTCTTGGCGTGGTTGGCGAAGCTGGCGGCGGCGGCCAGTTGGCGTACCTCGTGTTTGTGCAGTGCACCGAGTGGGAACAGTGCGCGGCTGAGTTGCTGTTGATCGAGCAGGTGCAGGAAATAACTCTGATCCTTATCGGTATCGACACCTTTATAGAGATGCCATGCGCCGTCGTGATACGCGCTGCGCGCGTAATGGCCGGTGGCAATGCGCTCGGCACCGAGTGCAAGGGCATGGTCGAGGAATGCTCGGAATTTGATCTCCTTGTTGCACAGCACGTCGGGATTTGGCGTGCGCCCGGCGCGGTACTCGGCCAGGAAGTGTTCGAAGACACGTTCCCAGTACTCGCTGGCGAAATTCACTGCATGCAAGGCGATGCCGAGTTGCGCGCAGATCGCCTGGGCGTCCTGTAAGTCTTCCGCGACCGGACAGTTGCCGTCGGCATCGTCCTCATCCCAGTTCTTCATGAACAGGCCCTGCACATGCTGACCCTGCTCGTGCAGCAGCAACGCGGCGACGGCAGAATCAACGCCGCCGGACAGACCGACGATGATGTGTTGAGGGCAACTCTTAGTCATGATGCGGCAATTCTACTCCGAGGTCGGAAAGTCTCACGCAGAGGCGCGCAGGCATGTCCAGCGTTCATTGTGGATGTGTGTGAAGTAGACCGTTGGTCACTGCGTCAGCTTGTCGAAGATGCCGCCAAGGTCTGTAACTGTGCGGCGTCGAGTGCGAACATCGCGCTGCAGAGCAGAGCCCGTGCGCTAAATACTGTCGAGATCGCTGAGCAGACTGAGCGGGTAACGGATGCCGGCCAGGTAATCATCAATGCAGCGCAACACCAGTGGACTGCGCAGCCGGCCGGAGGCGCTGAGTTCGGCGCGCGACAGCCACTCGGCGCGGACGATGCCTGCATCCAGGCGCTGGTTCGGATCGTGGGTTGTGCAGTGGCCGGCAAAGCAGACTCGCAGATAGGTACTGTTGTTGCCGGGGTTGTGCCAGCGATAAATGCCGACCAGCGCTTCCGGGGTAAACGACCAAGCGGTTTCTTCCAGAGTTTCCCGTACCGCAGCCTTGATCAGCGACTCGCCTTCATCAAGATGACCGGCTGGCTGGTTGTACACCAGTTGTCCGTCGGAGACCTCCTCCACGATCAGAAAGCGGCTATTGCGCTCAACAACGGCGGCGACGGTGACATGTGGTTCCCAGGCCATCCTCGGCACTCTACCATACTCGCGCGTGGACCTGCCAATCGCATGATTGTCGTGGATAAGTCTTGAAAATGACGCTGGCGTGAAACGGTCGGTAAACAACTGTGCGCTTGACCTTGGCTAACCCTGATGTGGCATTAATGAAACTTTGGTGCGCTTGACTTATAGGACGGTGGAGGGTAAATAAGTTGCCTATCGCAGTCGCATCAGTAGTGGCAAAGACTACTGTGTGGCGTACGATTCAGACCGTATGCAGCCGTTCGGTTCGACTGTGGATTTCCAGGCCGGACAGGGTGTGGGTTAACCTCTATCCGCTCGGCCTGCACCAATAAACCAAAGCAAATATCAAATAATCGTTACCGAGGAGGAGTTCAGATGAAAAGCTTAGTAAAATCATTATTCGCCGGCTTGGTCATGTGCCTGGCTATGGGCCTTGCCCATGCGGCGGATGCATTGTTGCCGTTCTCGCTGGCCTACAAGACCACCGGGGATGTGGCAAAGGTGGTCGATGAGGTCAAACAAAAATTGACGGCCGCCGGTTTTGAAGTCGCAGGCAGCTACTCGCCGTATGAGACCGCCTCTATCCTGGCGATCACCAACGATGAGTTGAAGCAAGCGGCCGCCAAGACCGAATTCGGCGGTTACGGTGCCGCGCAGCGCGTGACAGTGACCAAAGTCGGTAACGACATCCAGGTCGCTTACACCAACCCGGTCTACATGGCGAACGCCTATCGTATGAACGCTGACCTGAGCGGCGTGCAGGCCAAGCTCAAGACAGCGCTGGGCTGGATGGAAGATTACGGTCCGGCGCAAGCCAAGACCGCTGACGAGCTGCACAAGTATCACTACATGATCGGCATGGAATACTTCGACGATCCGAGCGACTTGGCCAAGTACGACAGCCATGACGATGCGGTGAAAGCCGTTGAGCAGGGCTTGTCGGCCGGCAAGGGCGGTACCAGCAAGGTCTACCGTATCGACATCCCCGGCGGCAAAGAAACCGTGTTCGGCGTGGCGCTGACCAACGGTTGCAGCAGCGACAAATTCATCATGAAGGAAATCGACTTCAAGCCGCTGCGTTCCACCGGCCACCTGCCCTACGAGATCCTGGTGTCGGACAACAAGGTATACGCCCTGTATGCCCGTTTCCGCATTGCGATCAACTTCCCTGACCTGAAGATGGTCGGATCCAACAGCTTCGTCAACATCATGTGCGCCCCGAATGCGATTGAGGATGCCCTCAGCGCGGCGGCCGGCGGCAAGGTCTGATACTCTTTACGCTGTGTAACACTCCACGCCCCCGGCTGGTCCGGGGGCTTTTTTTGACGCGGCCTCCGCTCTTTGCGGTTGCTGTCTTGTCGTTTGAGGCAATATCAGGTTGCCGATTTCTCCGGGCTTGTTAGAATTCGCAGCCCGCGCTGAGCAATCCATCGGAGTTCTCCATGTCCTTCCAGAACATCACCCTTCCTGCTGATGGCGTGCGCATCACTGCGGGCGCCCACGGCAGCCTGACTGTGCCGGATCATCCCATCATCCCTTTCATCGAGGGTGATGGCATCGGTGTGGACATCACGCCGGTCATGCGGCGGGTGGTGGATGCGGCGGTGGCCAAGGCGTATGGCGGCAAGCGTGGCGTGGCCTGGATGGAGATTTATGCTGGTGAAAAGGCCGTCAAGGTCTATGGCGCCGACCAATGGCTGCCGCAGGAAACATTGGATGCAGTGCGCGATTACGTGGTCTCGATCAAGGGCCCGCTGACCACACCGGTCGGTGGCGGCATCCGTTCGCTCAATGTCACGCTGCGTCAGGAACTCGATCTGTATCTGTGTCTGCGGCCGATCCGATATTTCACCGGCACGCCGAGCCCGCTCAAGCACCCTGAAAAAACCGACATGGTGATCTTCCGGGAGAACTCCGAGGACATCTACGCCGGTATTGAATGGGCGGCGGGTACGCCGGAAGTCCGCAAGCTCATCGAATTCTTGCAGCAGGAAATGGGTGTTACCAAGATTCGTTTTCCGGACAGCTCCGGCATCGGCATCAAGCCGGTCTCGCGCGACGGGACGCGGCGGCTGGTGCGCAAGGCCATCCAGTACGCCATCGACAACGACCGCAAGGTCGTGACGCTGGTGCACAAGGGCAACATCATGAAATTCACCGAGGGCGGCTTCAAGGCTTGGGGTTATGAGCTGGCGGCGGAGGAATTCAGTGCGCAGCCGCTGGATGGCGGGCCCTGGAAGCGCTTCAAGAACCCGCGCACGGGTAACGAGATCGTCATCAACGATGTGATCGCCGATGCCTTCCTGCAGCAGATCCTGCTGCGCCCGGAAAATTACAGCGTCATCGCCACACTTAATCTGAACGGCGATTACATCTCCGATGCGCTCGCGGCTCAAGTGGGCGGTAT
>JBGPWJ010000311.1:0-2251 GCA_041492115.1 Gammaproteobacteria bacterium | reverse complement strand
TGCCGGAAGGCCTCAGCCGCGCGGAGCAGCAGCAAGGTCTGGCATTGTTCTGTCAGGCCCTGGCATTCAGTGATTTGGTGATCGAGGCGCGCGAGATCAGCGCGCTGCAGGATATTCCGGTGGTAACCCTGCCCTGCCGCGTGGCGCGCATGGAGCGGCTGGCGCACGATGTCATGGCGCTGTACTTGAAGCTGCCTGAGGCGCAGCCGTTTGCGTTCCGCGCCGGCCAGTATGTCGACATCCTGCTCAAGGACGGCAAGACCCGCGGCTTCTCGATCGCCAATGCGCCGCACGACAACGCCTTCCTGGAACTGCATGTGCGCAATGTCGAGGGCGGTGAATTCACCAATCAGGTGTTCGAGCAGATGCAGCTCAAAGCACTGCTGCGCATCCGCGGACCGCAGGGCAGTTTCTTCCTGCGTGAGGAGTCGACCCGGCCGGTGATCCTGATGGGCGGCGGCACCGGCTTCGCGCCGCTCAAGGGCATCATCGAACATGCCTTGCACATCAGCTTCAAACCACCCTTGCATCTGTATTGGGGCGCGCGAGCGCGCCGTGATCTGTATCTGGATGCCTTGCCGCGGGCGTGGGCCGGGCAGCATCCACAGTGTCGTTATACGCCGGTGCTGTCAGAGCCGCTGCCTGAGGATGATTGGCAGGATCGCATCGGTTTGGTTCATGACGCTGTGGCTCAGGATTATCCGGATCTCAGCGGTCATGATGTCTATATGAGCGGCCCACCGGCCATGATCGCGGCGGCGCGTGCACTGTTCCTGAAACACGGCTTGCCTGAGTCGCAACTGTTTTTCGATTCCTTCGAATATTCCCCGCCACCCAGCTAAGCCTGAAGAACGAATCAACCGCAAAATCGATGCGGGGCCAGTCGATCGCATAGGGAATTTTAGATCAAGCGCACCCTCCACCACTTACACCAGCCGCGGCAGGCGTGATCAGATGTCTGAGGTCGCAGAAAAGCGCGGTAAGACGGTTTGTTTCACAGGCGCCGGTATGGCTGGCGCGGCGGTCAGCAGCATGCCCTTGCGGTAACACTGCAAAGCCGCTTCATTGTCCTTGAGTTGTTCGAGCAGGCCGCCCAGTTCCTGATAGGTCTCGGCGCGCGGTCTGATCCCCAGGCTGGCTTCCAGATAGGCACGCGCCTTGCCCCACAGGTGATTGCGCTTGCTGAGCCGGCCGAGCGTCAGCAGCAACACGGAATTCTTGCCCTGCGTCTTGAGCCAGGCCTCGGCGTTGGCGAGCTGGCGCGCCGGGTCCGGCCCGGCCAGCGTGCCGTACAAGTACACCAGTTCCTCGCTCCAATGGTTCTTCAGCGCGTCGCGGATCAACGGCTCGGCGGCGGCATTGGCCTCCAGCGCGATGAGATGGCGGGCATAGCTGCACAACACCCGCTCTTGCTCACGGACATTTCTCGCAATGCGGTTCCAGGTAAGTTGCAGCGCGGCCAGATCGCGCGCCTGCGCGCTCTGCTCGAGCAACGCCAGATGTGTTTCGATCTCGATCGCGTCGAGCTCGGCGTTGTTGCCGACACCGCGCTTGCGCAGTTCCGGCAACAGTTCACGCAGCCGCTCCCAATCACGCAGCTCGCGATACAGACTCATCAGCAGCTTCAAGACATAACCGTGCTTGGGCGCGATGCCATGCAGGCGCGTCAGCGTCGCCAGCGCCTGCTCCAGCTGGTGGTGTGCGATCTGCAATTCCGCCTGCGCCAAGCCCACCGCGATATCGGCGCTCGGCATGCTCTGGTGCGCGAGCTTCAGATACTCATCACGGCGTTCGTGCGCGCCGAGTTGCTGCGCGGCGCGCGCCGCACCCAGGTAATTCATCAGCGGCATGTCGCTGTGACGGACCTTCTGCAAGCTCTTCTCGGCCTTCTCCCAGTGCCCTTCGGCCAGATCGATCAAGCCGCGTTGCAGGGACAGGCGGGCACGCAGTACTTGGCGGCGCTGACGCCAGTCGCGCAACCGCCGCGGCAGACCGAGCATGCCGACGATGAAGCGCAGCAGGTAATACAGGACGACGAACCCGACCGCGATGACCAGCACGGCCAAGGTCAGGCTGCTTTCCACGCTCAGGGTTCCGTAGCGGATCAGCACGTAGCCGGTATCGCGCAAGGCCAACAGCGCGCCGCTCACCACCACGACCAGAACGAGCAACAGCAGGAACAGTCGCTTCATGATGCCCGCCGGCCCTCGTTCAGACTGCGCAAGCCCGGCAACTGCGTCTCATGCGCCAG
>JBGPWJ010000063.1:0-11152 GCA_041492115.1 Gammaproteobacteria bacterium | reverse complement strand
GCACACCGCCCGCCAGCCAGATACCGTAGAAGCAGAAAAAGAATTGCAGCGAGGTCGGCAGCATCAGCGCTACGCGTTGTCCGGGTTCCAGTCCCAGTAGCCGCAGACCGGTGGCGCAGCGCTGCGCGCCTTCGCGAAGCGCGGCGTAGCTCAGTGTCTCGACGCGCTCATCTTCGCTGTACAGAAAGAGCGCCGTACGCTGTGGCTGTTGCCGGGCCTGAAAGTCCAGTACCTCGACAAAGCTCTGCGCGGTCACCGGACGCTCCAGTGTCATGCCGGCGGGTGGCGTGATGGACACATCGGTTTGGTTCGCAGTTGCGAAGGCGGCGCCGGTACTGGGCCGTAGCTGCTGCAACAGTTCACGCGGTGTCGACGCGGCCAGCGCGATTGCATCGGGTACCGTGCAACCGAAAGTGCGTTCGATGCGCAACAGCAATTCCATGCGCGCCAAGCTGTCGATGCCGGCATCCTGTTCCAGCGCGCTGTCGAGATGCAGCGTGCCGACCGCCGGATTCACCTCGCGCGCCAATTGCTGCACCAGCGCCAGCAGGGCCGGCCCGGAATCTTGAGCGTCAATCGAGGATA
This sequence comes from Gammaproteobacteria bacterium, assembly GCA_041492115.1. Lineage (GTDB taxonomy): Bacteria > Pseudomonadota > Gammaproteobacteria > JBBQDK01 > JBBQDK01 > JBBQDK01. Next base: position 10,567 of record JBGPWJ010000063.1, on the reverse strand, counting down.
CTACGGCGGGATTGGGGTGGCTGTCGTTGTTGGACATGACGAGTCTTGGCGGTCAGGATGTCTGATTATCGCCGATTGTACTGGCTGGCGCGCCAGCCGGGAAAAAATTCCACTACGTCCGTGGCAGTGGCGGGTTAAAACCGCCCGACATTTTGTCACCTCCGCAAATCGTGCCGGTATGCTAAGGTAAGCTTATGAACAGGAATACCGTCAACGTGCATGGGCCATTGGCGTGCTGGGTCAGGGTGGTACTGGCGCTGCTGTGTCTGCTGCTGCCCCTGCACGCAAGCGCGCAGGGCGTGGTTTTGCTGCTCGACATCAAGGGCGCCATCGGACCGGCCAGCAGCGACTACGTGCACCGCGGCTTGGAGCGCGCGCGCGCGCAGCAGGCGCCGCTGGTGATTCTGCGCCTGGATACGCCGGGCGGTCTCGATGCGGCGATGCGCGACATCATTCACGATATCCTCGCCGCGTCACGACCGGTGGTGAGTTATGTCGCACCGGGCGGCGCGCGCGCGGCCAGTGCCGGCACGTATATTCTCTATGCCAGCCACGTCGCCGCCATGGCGCCCGGCACCAATCTGGGCGCGGCCACGCCGGTGCAGATCGGCGCGATGCCGGGGTCCGGCAAATTTCCGCCTGATGCGCAGGACAAGAACACTGGGCAGGCCGCGGACAGCGGCGATGCCATGCAGCACAAAATGGTCAATGACGCCGTTGCCTATATCCGCAGTCTTGCGCAATTGCGCGGACGCAATACCGATTGGGCTGAGCAGGCGGTGCGCACGGCGGCCAGTCTGCCGGCCGAGGAGGCGCTGAAGAAAAATGTCATCGATCTGATCGCGGCCGATGTGCCTGAGCTGCTGTCAAAGCTTGATGGTCGCACGCTCACTGTGCTGGGCACACAGCGTACGCTCCGCACCAAAGGGCTCACTATCGAAAGTGTCGCGCCTGACTGGCGCAACAAACTGCTGGCCGTGATCACCGATCCGAACATCGCGTATATTCTGATGCTGATCGGCATCTACGGTTTGTTCTTTGAGTTCGCCAATCCCGGTTATGTCCTGCCCGGTGTGGCCGGCGCCATCTGTCTGGTACTGGCGTTGTATGCCTTCCAGGTGCTGCCGGTCAATTACGCCGGACTCGGATTGATACTGCTCGGCATCCTGTTCATGACCGCCGAGGCCTTCGTGCCGAGCGGTGCCTTGGGTGTGGGCGGTGTCATTGCCTTCGCCATCGGCTCGGTGATCCTGTTCGACACTGGGACGGGCGGCATGGCGGTGTCGTATGCATTGATCGGCGCCTTGGCCCTGCTCAGCGCGCTGTTCTTCGTCTTCGTGATCGGCATGGCGCTGCGAGCGCGGCGCCGGCCCGTGGTAAGCGGCAGCTAAGAACTGCCCGGCATGATTGGCGAGGCGCTGGAGGATTTCACCGGCACGGGCCTGATCAGAGTTCATGGCGAATTATGGCAGGCGCGCTGCGACCAGCCGGTACAGCGCGGCCAGCAGTTGCGCGTCACCGGTCGTGACGGCCTGATACTTGTGGTACAACCCGCAACAAAGGAGCACTGATATGGCTATTCCCGGTGTAGCGATCTTTTTCATCGCGATCGCCCTGCTGATCGCGTACTCGTTCCGCGTCATGCGCGAGTATGAGCGCGCCGTGGTGTTCATGCTGGGGCGCTACTGGAAGGTGAAAGGCCCGGGGCTGATCCTGATCCTCCCGGTGCTGCAAAAGATGGTGAAGGTGGATCTGCGCACCGTAGTCATGGACGTGCCCAGCCAGGATGTCATCTCGCGCGATAACGTCTCGGTCAAGGTCAATGCCGTGTTGTATTTCCGCGTGATCGATCCGCAGAAGGCCATTATTCAAGTAGAGGACTTCTACATGGCCACCAGCCAGCTCGCCCAGACCACGCTGCGCTCGGTGCTCGGTCAGCATGAACTCGACGACATGCTCGCCGAGCGTGACAAACTCAACGCTCACATCCAACGCCTGCTCGATCAGCAGACCGACAACTGGGGCATCAAGGTGGCGAACGTCGAGATCAAGCATGTCGATATCAACGAAACCATGATCCGCGCCATCGCCCGCCAGGCCGAAGCCGAGCGCGAGCGGCGCGCCAAGGTGATTCACGCCGAGGGTGAATTGCAAGCCTCGGAGAAACTGCAACAGGCCGCGGCGGTGCTGTCGCAGCAGCCCGGGGCCCTGCAACTGCGTTATCTGCAGACCTTGACCGAGATCGCCGGCGATAAAAGTTCCACCATCGTGTTCCCACTGCCGATGGAGCTGATGAATTCGCTGCAGGTCATGGCATCCGCCGTGTTGAAGAAGAGTGACTGAGACGCATGATGAGTGACGCGCCGGTCGCCAGCGAGGCCGATGCGCGCCTGATCGAGAACTTCGCTGACGCGCTGTGGATGGAGCGAGGCCTGAGCGTCAACACGCTCAGCGCCTATCGCAGCGACCTCGCTGCCTTCGCCGGTTGGTTGTGTCAGCAGCGCGCGGCGCTGCTCGACGCGCGGCGCGATCAGTTGCTGTCCTATCTCGCCACTCGCGTGCAGCAGGGCACGCGCCCGCGCACCACGGCGCGACTGCTGTCCAGTCTGCGGCGCTTCTATAGATACCTGGTGCGCGAAGGTCGCCTCACCGAAGATCCGAGCGCGCGCATCGACGCGCCGAAGCTGGGTCGATCCCTGCCGAAATCGTTGACAGAAGCGGAAGTGGAAAGTCTCCTCGCTGTCCCCAAGACCGACACTCCGCTGGGCCTGCGTGACCGGACCATGCTCGAAGTGTTGTACGCCAGCGGTCTGCGGGTCAGCGAACTGGTCGGTCTGACGCTGGATCAGGTGAATCTCCGCCAGGGTGTGGTACGCGTGGTCGGCAAGGGCAGCAAGGAGCGCTTGGTGCCGCTGGGCGAGGAAGCCGTAGCCTGGCTGGAGCGTTATCTCGCCGAGGCGCGTCATGATCTCGTGCAGGGTCGCCTCAACGACGCCTTGTTCCCGACCCGGCGCGGTGCGGCCATGACGCGTCAGGCCTTCTGGCAGCTCATCAAGCGCTACGCCAAGCAGGCCGGCATCAGCAAGCCGTTGTCGCCGCACACTCTGCGCCACGCCTTCGCCACTCACCTGCTCAACCACGGCGCCGACCTGCGCGTGGTGCAACTGCTGCTCGGCCACAGCGACCTGTCGACCACGCAAATCTACACCCACGTGGCGCGGGAACGGCTCAAGGATCTGCATGCGCGGCATCATCCGCGCGGGTAGCGACCGCTTCTGTCCCGCCACGGCGGCTTACGGCGCTGCGCTCCTAATTCACCTAAATAAATACGTCATAAAAACGTAAAGCCCAATAGCAATACTAAACAACAGTCTATATGCCATTCCTGATGTTGGCAGCACTACGCCGACGGAAGGCGGGATGGAACCTGATACTGGCAGTGAACGGATTGGGCTCAGGCAGTGTCTATTCGTAAGCTGCTGAGCATTGTGTCGATGCTGGCGATGACCGACAATGCACAGGCACGTTTGAAACTGATCCGCGGTGTTGTCCGCTACTACTTTCGAGAACCGATACATGAAATACCTCCTGGCCGCCTTCCTGCTCCTGACCCAAATGACCGTGAGCCATGCGGCCGATGCCGCCAAGGCCGATGAGTATGCCCTGCTGCGGCAGAATCTCGCCAAGATCATGACGGCTGCGAAGCCCGATAGCATCAAACCGTCGCCCATCGAAGGCCTTTACGAAGTGGTCTACGGTGCGCAGATCTTCTACGTCACCAAGGACGGCCGTTACTTGGTGCAGGGTGATATCCTCGATGTGAGCGGTCAGAGCAACCTCACCGAACAACGCCGCACCAGTGCCCGCCTGTCCGCCATCAACAAGGTCAGCGAGGACAAGATGATCATCTTCGCCCCGCAGAAGGTAAAGCACACCATCACCGTATTCACCGATATCGACTGCGGCTACTGCCGCAAGCTGCACAACGAGATCGACACCTATCTGAAGGAAGGCATCCGCGTGCGCTATTTGAGCTTTCCGCGCTCCGGGTTGAACACGCCGTCCTATTACAAGGCGGTGGCCGTGTGGTGCGCGAAGGATCGTAGAGACGCACTGACTCGTGCCAAGAAGGATGAACCTGTCGAACAGAAGACCTGCGACAATCCGGTTAAGGAAGAGATGCAGCTCGGCCAGGAAGTCGGCGTGTCCGGTACACCGACCTTGATCACCGACACCGGTCGGTTACTGCCGGGTTATGTGCCGGCGGCGCACCTGGCGCAGATGTTGGAGGAAGACAGCAAGCGCAACTGAGAAATGTGGTAGAGCGCAATCAAGTGCGCACTGATCTGTATGGCCTTTGTTAGATGAAGACCTGCTGGTTACATCGACAATAAAAATGAGAGTCCCCTCTCCCCGCGGGAGAGGGAGTAGGTGGGCTGGTCACCTGAACAGCCGCTTATTTATCCGCACTCCCGTTACTCCAACTCATAAAGCAAACTGCACCGTGTGAACAACAATGCCGTGCGGATATCCGCATCCGGCCACAAGGCGCGCACACCTTCCGCATACAGCCGCAACTGCGCACGATACGGCTCGGCAAGCTGTGGCAGTGCAGCCGATGTCGCCGTAATGTGGGTCTTGTAGTCAATCACCATGACGCGATTGCCGCGCCGCACCAGCCGGTCGATGATGCCGAACACGCGCCGCTCGCCGACCCGATACTGGATCGGGATTTCATTGTAGGCAGTATCAGACGCGGCAAGTTCGAATAGCTCACGATGGCGCGGATCGCGCACCACGGCCTGCGCCTCGGTCCACCAGTCTTGCAGATCTGCATCTTCAGCATTCAGCCCCAGTTCTTCGGCAACACGCGCACGCAGCGTGTGCGTGTCCATTGTGCGCGGTGACTTGCACAGCAATTCAAGAAAGCGATGAATGGCGCGCCCGCGCAGCAGGCCGTCTTCCTCGATCAATGCGGCACTCGATTCGCCCGCGCTGTGACTGGGCGCGATCTCTGCGTCCTCCAGCACGGGCGCCAGACCTTGCCTCATACGCGGATCGATGACTATCGCAGTGGCGGCTGCACTTGTGGCCACCGGCGCCGGTGCGGGCAGCGGGCCTGATTCAAGCACCAGCGCGCCATCGGCCGCGGTGACAGCGCTAGCGCTCAGCGGTGTTTTGATCAGGTTGTACCAGCTATCCTGATCTTCACTGGCGGAGGAGACGATCAGCACGCGCTTGGCGCGCGTCAGCGCGACGTAGAGTAGATTGGCCTCTTCGCGCTGTTCCGCCAGTTGCTGTTCCGCGAGGCGCTGGCGGCTGAACGCATCCAGCGTGTCCTTGCCGCCGGTGAGCAGAAAATGCCGCGGGCGTTGTGCCGATGCCGGCCAATCGACCAGGGCCTGATAGGCCTTGCTGCGATTCCTGACCGGGCCGGTGTCGGCAAGAATCACCACCTGCGCCTCCAGGCCCTTGGCGGCATGAATCGTCATCAGGCGCACGCGCGCGCCGCCCGGCGGTGGCGCGGCATCTGGTGCGTCTTCTGTCGATGCGCGCAATTCGCGCACCCGCGCCAGGAAATGCGCCAGACTCGGATAACGACCGCTGTCCACTTCCAGTGCCAGTTCGATGAAACGCGTGAGATTGGCGCGCACGCGCGGGCGAAGCGCGGCGGGGAAGGCGGCGACATAACGCGCCGGCAGATTGCCTTCGCTGTAGATGCGATCCAATAAATCATGCACCGGCAAGCGGCCCGCCAGTTCGCGCCAGCGCGCCAGCAGGTGTGCGGCCCGCGCCAGCGGCGCTGCGGGCGGCAGCGTCGGGCCAAGTCGTGCCAAGCGATCGGTCCAGGCGCCGTCGTCGTGCGCGAGTTGCATCAGGTCGTCATCGGCGGCGGCGAACAACGGCGAGCGCAGCACCTGGGCCAGCGCCAGATCATCATAGGGCACGATAAGAATATTCAGCAGTGCGACCAGGTCGCGGATCTCCAGACTTTCCAGCAGCGCGCCGCGTGCCGCGCCAAGATACGGAATGCCGGCGCTGCGCAGGGCGCGCTCATAGGCCTCGGCATGGGTGCGACGCCGCAGCAGGATGATGATGTCCTGGTAACTGAGTGGTCGCACGCCTTGTTCATCAGGCACGCCGATGCCTAGTGCAATTAGCTCCTGAATACGCGCGGCGATGCGCTGCGCTTCCAGATCGTGCGCACTGTCGCCGGGTTCGGGACGTGGTGTGCGCAACGGATCGCGCAAGCCGGTCTGCGGCGCGACTTCTGTCGGCACAGCGGGCGGCGGCAGGATTTCAACCCGGCCCCAGCTATCATCGAGGTAGGTCGCGTGTGGGTGAAAATGCGCTAAGCGTTCCTGCAGAATGCCGCTACCGAACACCGCGTTGACGCAGGCCATGATGGCCGGTGCCGAGCGGCGCGATTTATCGAGGTCGTACAGGTCGGCGCCGCTCTGCTGTTGCAGCCAGTGCGCGGCGTGCTCCAGCAGGCGCGCATCGGCGCGGCGGAAACGGTAGATGGACTGCTTGGCATCGCCGACCAGGAACAGGCTGCGGGCGCGCTCGCTACCGCCGGCGGCGATCTCTTCCAGCAGCGGCAGTAACAGACGCCACTGCGTCGGGTTGGTGTCCTGGAATTCATCGACCAGCAGATGATCGATGCGCTGATCGAGTTTGTACTGTACCCAGTGCGCATTGCCGGCCTGCGTGAGCAGGCAATAGGCCTTCCATTCCAGATCGGCGAAATCGAGCTGACGGCGCTCCAGTTTGAGTTGCTGATAGTGTTCAAGCAGACGCAGACCCGCCGCGATCCAGGCCTGCGTGAGTGCGTGATTGGCCACGCGCCGCAGGCGATCCTCCAGGTCCATCAGGCGCACGCAGAGTTCCTCGTGCAATTCCAGGAAGCGCGTCTGGCCTGCGCTGCCGAGTGATTTCTCTTGCGCGCCGCTGGCCTTGCGCGCGCGTGGTTCGCCATCGCCGCGCAACATGGCAGTTCGCAGCAAGGCGATGCGTTCGGGGTCGGGCTGATCCGTTGTCAGTGCCTGGTGGATGGCGGCGGCATGCCCCGCGTTGGTAGATGTGTGATGCTTGTCGAGTAGCGCGGTGAAGTTCTGAAAATCAGCACAAGTCTGAGTATCGAGGAACTGACCGGCGTAGTCCTGGGCCGGATCGATGTCGTAGGCCCTGTTCAGATAGTCGGTCGTGAAGTGCAGTGCGCCCACGCCATCAGGACAGAAGGCCCACCAGTCGCTGCGGTGGGCAAGAAATTCCAGCAGCGCGGTGCGGGTGTTGTGCAGGCCGCCGCAGCGCTCGAAGAGGATATCCAGAAATTGCGCCAGTGCACCGTCCGGCTCCAGAGTCGCTGCGGCGAATAGGCTGTCCCACGCCGCCTCGGTGAGTATTCCGCTGCTCTCCAATACCTCGAAGCCGGCCGGCACATCGGCCTCCAGCGGAAAACGCCGCAGCAACTCCTGGCAGAAGGCGTGGAAGGTGGTGATGCGCAGCGGTGCCGCGCTGTAGAGCAGGTCTTCGTAGAGCCGCTGCGCGCGGGCGCGCGTGGTCGGATCCTGCGGCGCACCGATCCGGGTCAGCGCCTGATCGAGCGCCGCGCTATCGCACTCGGCCAGTTCGCGCAGGCGTTGCAACAGACGCAGCTGCATCTCCGCCGCTGCCTTGCGCGTGAAGGTAACCGCCAGCAGGCCGTCGGGACGCGCGCCGTCGAGCAGCAAACGGATCAGGCGCGTCACCAGCAACCAGGTCTTGCCTGTGCCGGCCGAGGCCATTACCGCCGCGCTGCGGTGCGGATCGGCGGCATTGAGCGGGGAGTTGTTCATCGCGTCACAGCATACGGTGTGGCGCGCGCAGCGGCAAACATTGTCGGACAATCGGAATGCAAATTGTGCAGGATGGGCTTCGACGCACACACAACCGTAGGGCGCGTATCACGCGCCCTACGGTTTCAGTCGACGACTGTGTCCCCGGCAAAGCCGTAAACCTCCGTCACCAAGCCTGCCTGCACCCAGCCTTTGAGCAATCCCGCCGCGTGCAGGCCGACTTGTTCGGCGTCAATGTATGCGCATAAGCCTTCGCACACGGCGGCGAACGCTGTGCCGTTGCGCATGCTGTCCAGCGCCCAGGCTTCGACACGCTTGAGCGGGCGGAAATAATTCTGCAAATCGCGGCGCCAGATCAGCCAGACGCGGGGTTGCGGGTATTGATGCGGCGGTTGCGGTTCGGTCTGCGCGTCGATGGCGCTCCACAGTTCCGGCATGTTCCAGTGAAAGTAGTGCCGCTGCACGGAAGGGTGAAAGCGCAGGCGCAGTTCGGGCCAGGATTCGGGCGGCAGCTTGGCGAGTGTCTCAACAGTGATGACCGCGGCGTCGGCGGCATCGAAGGACAGGCTGAGAGACCATTCGAGTGCAGCCATTTCGCTGAGCGCCGGTGTGTCGCTGTAGGGTGCGGTGGCGGTGAGGAAGGCGCTGAGGTGTTGACCGAAATAGCGGATCGAGAAATGTTTGGAGGGATGGGCGTCGATATAGGCGCGGCCGATCTGTTCGAAGAGTTCATCGCCGGCCAGGGTGAGCAGTGCGGGATAGTCGCTGCTCAGCGCTTCCAGCAGGCGCAGCCGGTAGCCATTGGCATAAATCGCCAGGCGCGCGGCGGCGCTGGGTTTGGCATCCGGGCTGATCTTGGCGAGCATTGATTGCTCGCCTGCGAGGACATGGGCCTGGAAGCAGTCCTGCAGGCTGCGCAGTGTGTCGGTCATGCGGTGACCTTGAGGACTTCGTTGCCAATGCGGCGCGCCTGATCGAGTTCGGTCAGCAGTTCGTCGAGTGGCGGGATGTTGTCGTCGCGTTCGATCATGGTCGAGATCGGGCCGAAGCGGCGCAGGGCGGCGGCGTACAGTTCCCAGACGGCATCAATGACCGGTTCGTCGTGGGTGTCGATGATGTAGTCGCCGTGGTTCTGATGGCCGGCGAGATGGAACTGGCGTACGCGCGTCGTGGGGATGCCGTTCAGATACTCGTACGGATCGAAGCCGTGGTTGAAGGCGCTAACGTGGATGTTGTTGATGTCGAGCAGGATCAGACAATCAGCGGCCTCGGCGATGGCGCTCAAGAAATCCCACTCGGTCAGTTGCGAGGCGCGATAGGTGATGTAGCTGGAGACGTTCTCCAGCAGCAACTGGCGACCCAATATGTCCTGCGCCTGCCTGACGCGGGCGGCGACATGCTGAATGGCTTCTTCGGTATAGGGCAGGGGCATGAGATCGTGCAGATTGATGCCGTGCGCGCCGGTCCAGCACAGGTGATCCGATATCCAGGCCGCGTCGATGCGCCGGGCCAGCGCCTTGACCTGTTTGAGGTAGTCGATATTGAGCGGTGCGCCGGCGCCGATCGACAGCGACACGCCGTGTAGCACGACAGGGTAGTGCGCGCGCACCTGCTCCAGGAAATAAAGCGGTTTGCCGCCGGGGACCAGATAATTCTCAGTGAGCGCCTCGAACCAGTCGACGGTGGGTCGCTCGGCGAGGATGTCGGTGTAGTGACTGGGACGTAGGCCCAGGCCGTAACCCAGGTAGGGGCGTTCGGTCGACTCGTGTTGATTCATGCGAGATTCCAAGGCCGGAAAAGAATCGGGCGCCCACTGGGCGCCCGGTCATGCGACGTGCTTACTTGTGTTCTTCAGTCATTACCTTGCCGCCCTTGGCATCGCAATCGGACTTGGACATGTTCATCCAGCCATGTCCTTTGCAGCTGTTCTTGCCTTTGCAGGCATTGGAGGCGGAGGCGCATTCCGACATTCCCTTGCAGGCATTCACGCCGGAACATTTCACCTGCGCCGCGGCGGTCTCATCGGCGGCGGTCGCGATGTTGGCAGTGCTGAACAATGCGGCGGCGGCCGTGGCGAGCAATACGCCGGAAATCTTTCTGCTGGACATAGTGTGTCTCCTCTTGATGTTGATGTGGCGTTGATGAGGCATTCACTGAGCGATAATGTTGTGCACTTGTTATTACGCTTCACGACATTGTTTGGATGCGGCATTGCACAAACACCTCAATAGAGTAGCCCAACCGACGGAAAGTTCCAGTACGCCGCCTGGGTCGTGATGTCATCGGACCGGGGCTGCGGCAGGTCTGTCCGTTGAGCGCCAACATAAAATCCTGTGTAAGAAAATTCTGAAATTTCTATGCTACTGATAGGTGCCTGCGCCCGGTATGCTCTGAGTACGCGCCATTAAGGCCATGATTAGAAGGGTAAACGACCTGGCGCTTGATCTTCCATGTGACAAAGGTCCCTGATCAGGTGGCTGAGGACGGCTTGTATATTCAAGCGGAAAGCGTTCTAGTGTCACTCAATTGACCCTGCATGGATGGGTAGAGGAACTCCTAGGGAGGGAATTCACAAGGACTTGAATAGCGGGCAGGACAAGCCCGAGATGGAGACACCAAGGCGGCCTTCGGGCCGCCTTGCTTTTTTCCGCTTCAACAATCCTGCGCCACATCCGTTTCCCAGGACTCGCGGCGGCACACACCTTCCAGACTGCAACGCGCACAGGTCG
>JBGPWJ010000196.1:0-5089 GCA_041492115.1 Gammaproteobacteria bacterium | reverse complement strand
GACGTCACGCCGCTGTCACTGGGTATTGAAACGCTGGGCGGCGTGATGACCAAGTTGATCGAAAAGAACACCACCATCCCGACCAAGGCGCAGCAGGTATTTTCCACCGCCGATGAAAACCAGACCGCGGTGACTGTGCACGTACTGCAAGGCGAGCGCGAGATGGCCTCGGCCAACAAGTCGCTGGGCCGCTTCGACCTCGGCGACATCCCGCCGGCGCCGCGCGGTGTGCCGCAGATCGAAGTGGCCTTCGACATCGACGCCAACGGTATCCTGCATGTGTCAGCGAAGGACAAGGCCACCGGCAAATCGACGTCGATTCAGATCAAGGCTTCAAGCGGTCTGACGGACGCCGAGATCCAGCAGATGGTCAAGGACGCTGAGGCGCACGCCGACGAGGACCGCAAGTTCCACGAGCTGGTCAACACGCGCAATCAGGCCGATGCCATGGTGCATGCTGTGACCAAGTCGCTGGCGGAACTCGGCGACAAGGTCGAAGCCGACGAGAAGAAACGTATCGAAGACGCCATCGAAGCTGTCAAGCAAGTCATGAAGAGCGACGACAAGGACGAGATCGAAGCCAAGACCAAGGCGCTCACCGATGTATCCGGCAAGCTGGCGGAGCGGGTTTACGCGCAGAAGGGCGCAGAGGCCGGACAACAGCCGCAGGCGGAACCGGCACAGGGCGGCGCGCAGGCCGAGAGCAAGGATGACGTGGTCGATGCCGAGTTTGAGGAAGTGAAAGACAAATAACACGCGGAGTCTCTGAGTTAAGTGCTCATCCAAAAGTGAGTCCCCTCTCCCTCAGGGAGAGGGCCAGGGTGAGGGGGATCAATTAAGCGTTCCGCATCTCCCTCGCGCGCCAAGCGTCGCTCCGCCCACGCTGGATGGAGCGATGCAATCAGAGGTTCCCAGGTAAGAGTGCAAGCCTTTTCGTCGCATGGCGAAGGAGTTTTTTCGGTGAGGGTGCGCTGAATCACCCTCACCCTGGCCCTCTCCCTGAGGGAGAGGGGACTTGGCGCTGATCTGTGTTGGCTGTCAGGGTGTCGTCGATAGGTATTCGGGCGCAGGTTTCGGTTAAACTGCGCGCTGTGCTCGCTTCGATGCTGCCCGGTACAGTCGCCAGCCGAAGCCCGATTTCCGAAACTTTAGTGATTCTTCATGTCCAAGCGCGATTATTACGAAGTTCTCGGCGTCACACGCAACGCGAGCGAGGCCGATATCAAAAAGGCCTATCGCCGTGCCGCGCAGAAATTCCATCCGGACCGCAATCCCGATGACAAAGGGTCCGAGGAAAAATTCAAAGAGGCCAAAGAGTCCTACGAGGTCCTGACCGACGCGCGCAAGCGCGCCGCCTATGACCAGTTCGGTCACGCCGGTGTCGATCCTTCGGCGGGCGCGGGCGGTGGCGCGGGTTTCGGCGCCGGGGCCAGCTTCAGCGACATCTTCGGCGATGTCTTTGGCGATATCTTCAGCGGCGGACGCGGCGGTGCGGGTGCCGGCGCGGGCCGTTCGCGCGTGGTGCGCGGCGCCGATCTGCGTTACAACCTCGACCTGACCCTGGAAGAAGCGGTGCACGGCACCACGGTGAAAATCCGCGTGCCCACTCAGGTGGCCTGCACGACCTGCGGTGGCACGGGCGCCAAGGCGGGCACCAAGCCCACCACCTGCGCGACCTGCGCCGGTCACGGCCAGGTGCGCATGCAGCAGGGCTTCTTCTCCATCCAGCAGACTTGTCCGCGCTGTCATGGCTCAGGCACCATGATTAGCGATCCCTGCGTTACCTGTCATGGCCATGGCCGCGTGCAGGAGCAGAAAACCCTATCGGTGAAAGTACCGCCCGGCGTCGACAACGGCGATCGCATCCGTCTGGCGGGCGAGGGTGAAGCCGGTGAAAACGGCGGACCGCCCGGTGATCTGTATGTGCAGATCCGCGTCAAGGAACACGCCATCTTCGGCCGCGAAGACAACAACCTGTTCTGCGAAGTGCCGATCAGCTTCATCACAGCGGCAATCGGCGGTGAACTCGAAGTGCCGACGCTCGATGGCAAGGTGAATTTGAAGATTCCGCCCGAGACCCAAACCGGCAAGGTTTTTCGCCTGCGCGGCAAGGGCGTCAAGCCGGTGCGCGGCGGCGCCGAGGGCGACCTGATGTGCCGGGTGCTGGTCGAGACGCCGGTCAACCTCACGGGCAAACAGAAAGAACTGCTGCGCCAGTTCGAGACCAGCATGCAGAGTGGCGGCGAACGCCACAACCCGCAGGCCGATTCCTGGCTGGACGGGGTGAAGAAGTTTTTTGACGGGATGAAATTCTTATAATGGCCGCGGATGAACGCACATGAATACGATTACAAACAATCGCGTTTACTTGCGTTCATTCGCGGCTTAATCACCCAAGAGATCAAACATGACCCGAATCGCAATCGTCGGCGCCACCGGCCGCATGGGCAAGGCACTTATCGAGGCGTGCGTGCAGACCAAGGACGTCCAGCTCACGGCGGCGTTCGATCATGCCGGCTGCAAGGTGCTCGGTAGCGATGCCGGTGAGTTGGCCGGGGTTGGCCGATTGGGTATTACTGTCGGCAGCGATGTCGCGGCACGCTGTGCCGACTTCGACGTGCTCATCGACTTCACCCGCCCCGAAGCCACGCTGGCGCATCTGGCCATCTGCCGCAAGGCCGGCAAGCGACTGGTGATCGGTACCACCGGTTTCAGCCCGGAACAACGCGAAGAAATCGCCGCGGCGTCCCGTGACATCGGTATCGTGTTTGCACCCAACATGAGTGTTGGCGTGAATCTTTGCTTCAAATTGCTGGACCTGGCGGCGCGCGTGCTCGGCGATGAAGTCGATATCGAAATCATCGAGGCGCATCACCGCCACAAGGTGGACGCACCGTCCGGCACTGCGCTACGCATGGGCGAAGTGGTCGCCAATGCGCTGGGCCGTGATCTCAAAGACTGCGCCGTCTACGGTCGCGAGGGCGTGACCGGCGAGCGCGAGCGCAAGACCATCGGCTTCGCGACCATCCGTGCCGGCGACATCGTCGGCGATCACACCGTGCTGTTCGCCGGAGCCGGCGAACGCGTCGAGATCACCCATAAGGCCTCCAGCCGTCTGACCTTCGCCAATGGCGCACTGCGAGCGGCGGGCTGGCTGATGGCGCGGGACCAGGGCCTATTCGATATGCAGGACGTGCTGAATCTGAAGGGTATGTAGCGCGGGATTCGCGCGCGGCGTACTGCGTCGCAGGGGTCATCCGACAGAATTAGCTAGCCATTTGCCTTTCCAGCCAGCCCCGATTTGCAGTAGAATGCGCACCTATTCCACGTAACCCAAATTGCGTGATCGAGCGGGAAGCGCCCCAGGCGCCTTCCCGCTTTGCACATCTTGCGGAGGTTGGTTTGAGCATGTCAGCCCTGTTGGCCCTGGAGGACGGTAGCCTGTTCCGGGGCGTGGCCATTGGCGCCGCCGGGCTGACCAGCGGCGAGGTGGTATTCAACACCGCCATGACCGGCTATCAGGAAATCCTCACCGATCCGTCCTATTGCCGGCAGATCGTCACGCTCACTTATCCGCACATCGGCAATACCGGCGTCAATGCGGAGGACGAGGAGGCGCCGCGCATTCACGCCAGCGGCTTGGTGATCCGTGACCTGCCGCCGGTCGCCAGCAACTGGCGCTGCCGGTCGAACCTCGATGACTACCTGCGCGAACACAAGGTGATCGGCATCGCCGGCATCGACACCCGGCGCCTGACTCGCATCCTGCGCGAGAAGGGCGCGCAGAACGGCTGCATCATGGCCGGCGACGCCATCGACGAACGCGCCGCGCTGGCGGCGGCGCGCGCCTTCCCGGGGCTCAAGGGCATGGATCTGGCCAAAGTGGTCAGTACCACAAAACCCTATGCATGGACCGAGGGTGTCTGGCAATTGGAAAATGGTCATGTCGATCGCGCGGGACAGGCGCGCTATCACGTGGTCGCTTATGATTACGGCGTCAAGCGCAACATCCTGCGCATGCTCGCCGAGCGCGGTTGCCGCATCACCGTGGTGCCGGCGCAGACCCCGGCCGAGCAAGCGCTGGCACTGAAACCCGATGGCATCTTCCTGTCCAACGGACCCGGCGATCCCGAGCCTTGCGACTATGCGATCAGCGCCATCCGCACCCTGGTGGAGACCGGCATTCCGGTGTTCGGCATCTGTCTGGGTCACCAACTGTTGGGTTTGGCCAGCGGCGCCAAGACGCTGAAGATGAAATTCGGTCATCACGGCGCCAATCACCCGGTGCAGGATCTGGCCACCGGTCGCGTGATGATCAGCAGCCAGAACCACGGTTTCGCGGTGGATGAAGCGACCCTGCCGAAAACGCTGAGCGCCACGCACCGCTCACTGTTCGACGGTTCACTGCAAGGTATTGCACGCAGCGACCGCCCCGCGTTCAGCTTTCAGGGTCACCCCGAGGCGAGCCCGGGGCCGCATGATGTGGGGTCGCTGTTCGATCGGTTTATTGAATTGATGAAAGCACCGTAGGGCCGCCTTTAGGCGGCCGTTCAAGGAAAGCGGCCTAAAGGCCGCCCTACAAAATGCCAAAACGTACCGACATAAAAAGCGTCCTGATCATCGGCGCCGGCCCGATCATCATCGGTCAGGCCTGCGAATTCGATTACTCCGGCGCGCAAGCTTGCAAAGCGCTGCGCGAGGAGGGCTATCGCGTCATCCTGGTGAACTCCAATCCGGCCACCATCATGACCGACCCGGAGATGGCCGATGCGATCTACATCGAGCCCATCCACTGGCGCACGCTGGAACGCATCATCGACAAGGAACGCCCCGACGCGCTGCTGCCGACCATGGGCGGACAGACCGCGCTCAACACCGCGCTCGATCTGGTGCGCGAAGGCGTGCTGGAAAAATACGGCGTGGAGATGATCGGCGCCTCGCGCGATGCCATCGACATGGCCGAGGACCGCGAACGTTTCCGCAAGGCCATGCACGAGATCGGCCTGAAGACGCCGCGCGCCGCCATCGCCCACAGCATGGAGGAGGCGCTGCAGGTGCAGGCCCAGATCGGTTTCCCGACCATCATCCG
>JBGPWJ010000185.1:0-5329 GCA_041492115.1 Gammaproteobacteria bacterium | reverse complement strand
GGCAACCACCTTGCCTATGTCTCGTTCGAGAAGCGCCGTTCCGAGGTGTTCGTGCAGGACGTGCTGTCCGGCGCGCGCGAAGCCGTGGCCTCCTACCCCGGCATCAATGGCGCACCATCCTGGTCGCCGGACGGCCGTTACCTGGCGCTGACGCTGTCGCGCGGCGGCAATCCGGATGTGTATGTCATGAGCCTGTCCACCAAGCTGATGACGCGCCTCACCGACAATCCCGCCATCGACACTGAGCCGACCTGGGCGCCGGACGGCGACAGCGTGTACTTCACCTCGGACCGCGGCGGCAAGCCGCAGATCTATCGCGTTTCCGCCAGTGGCGGCGGTGCCAGTCGCGTCACCTTCGACGGCGATTACAATGCCCGGCCGGAACTTTCGCCGGACGGCAAGAAGCTCGCCATGGTGCATCGCACCGACAAGGGCTTCACCATCGCCGTGCTTGACCTGCAGACTCATCAGCTCAAGGTGCTGAGTGGTGGTGGTCAGGACGAGTCGCCGAGCTTTGCACCGAATGGCAGCATGATTCTGTTCGCCGGTTCCAAAGGCTATCGCGGCGTGCTGTCGGCGGTGTCCGTGGATGGCAGCGTGCAGCAGTCGTTGGTCGCGACCGAGGGTGATGTGCGTGAACCGTCCTGGTCGCCGCTGCTGCAATAACAGCGCCGCACACGTATTTTTTCCGGTTTTTGTGTGATAATGGCGCCCGATGTTGCGGGTGCATGACGAGCTGCAATCGGCCATGCGCTGAATGCGCACCGTTACTTCACTGTCTGATTTCACGTTATCTCGAGGAGAACACTATGAATCGCTTTACCAAGATACTGGCTCTGATCCTGATCGCCCTGCTGGCCACCGCCTGCTCCTCGACACCCAAGAAAGGTGCGGCCGTTGACGACCAGAGCGGCGCGGCCGGTGCGGGCGCTGGTGCCGGCGGTGCAATGGGCAGTCAACCCTGGAATGACCCGTCCAGCCCGCTGTCGAAGCGCGTCATCTACTTTCAGTTCGACAGCAGTGAAGTCGCCACCGAGGATCGCGAGACCCTGGCCAATCACGCCCGTTACCTGGCCGGCCACAAGGACCTCACCGTCACGCTGGAAGGTCATGCCGACGAGCGCGGTTCACGCGAGTACAACATCGGCTTGGGCGAGCATCGCGCCAACGCCGTGCGTGATCTGATGATCGTACAAGGTGTGGCGGACACGCAGATCAAGACCGTGAGCTACGGCGAAGAAAAGCCGGCGGTGGATGGTCATGATGAAGCGGCCTGGTCCAAGAACCGCCGCGTCGAGATCGTCTATCCGGGTCAGTGATGAAACCCGCGACGCGCACACTGACTGGACTGGCGGCGGCGCTCTTTCTGAGCGTCGCCGCCGTGTCATTGGCGCGTGCCGAGGGCACCGATCTCGAGTCGCGGGTCAACCGCATCGAGAGCCAGACGCTGGTGGAGTTGCTGACGCGTCTTGACCGCTTGCAGAACGAGGTGCAGCAGCTGCGCGGTCAGCTCGAGGAACAGACGCACACCCTGGATGGCCTGCAACAGCACCAGAAGGACATCTATCTGGAACTGGATGGCCGCTTGCGCAAGCTCGAACAGGGTGGTGCGGCATCGCCGCCGGCCGCAGGTAACGGTGATAACGCGGGTACGCCACCGCCAGCCAGTGATGGCGGCACAACACCGCCACTGGCAGCGGGCGCAAGTGATAACGCTGCTGTCACGCCGCCACCATCGGCGGCAGGTGCAGGTGGTGGCACTGCTGTGACGCCGCCTCCCACAGCGGGTGCAGGTGCGGCGGGTGGCAGCGCGGACAACGCACAGGCCGCCTATCAGCAGGCTTTCGATCTGCTCAAGAAAGGTCAGTATCCGCAGGCCATCCGCGGCTTCCACGACTTTCTCGGCCGTTATCCCGACAACGCGTTGGCCAACAACGCGCAGTACTGGATCGGCGAGGCCAATTACGTCTCGCGCGATTACCCGGCCGCGCTGACCGAGTACCGCAAAGTGATCGACCGTTATCCGAACGGTAGCAAAGTGCCTGATGCCCTGCTGAAGATCGGCATTATCCACTCCGTGCAGAACAACTGGGACAAGGCCCGCGCCGCCCTCACCCAGGTGAAGACCCGCTATCCGAATTCCAGCGCCGCGCGTCTGGCCGATGAACGGCTGCGCAAGATGAAGCAGGAAGGGCATTAGTAGAGTGCAGAGTACTGAGGCGTAGGGTACGTATCCGCGCACCCTACGCCACCTCAAAGTTTTATGGACCGTCTCCGCATCACCGAAATTTTCCTCTCTCTGCAAGGCGAGACGCGCAGCGTCGGCATCCCCACGGTGTTCGTGCGTCTCACCGGCTGTCCGCTGCGCTGTGGATACTGTGACACCGCCTATGCCTTCAGCGGCGGTGAATGGCTGGAACAGGAGCAGATTCTGGACAAGGTCGCCGCGCTTGGTGCTCGTCATGTCACGGTCACCGGCGGCGAGCCGCTGGCGCAGAAGTCCTGCCTTGCGCTGTTGACGCGGCTCTGCGATGCCGGTTACAGCGTCTCGCTGGAAACCAGCGGTGCGCTGGATATCGCGGCGGTCGACCCGCGTGTCAGCCGGGTCATGGATATCAAGACGCCGGGCTCCGGCGAAGCGTCGCGCAATCGCTACGAGAACATCGCGCTGCTCACGGCGCACGATCAACTCAAGTTCGTGCTTTGCGACCGCAACGATTACGACTGGGCCAAGGACATGCTCATGACTCAGGCACTCGCCGCGCACTGCGAGGTGCTGTTCTCGCCGAGCTATGAGCAATTGTCTGCGACCACACTGGCCGATTGGATCCTCGCCGATCGTTTGCCGGTGCGTTTACAGATCCAGCTGCACAAGTATCTTTGGGGCAACGTCCCAGGAAAATGACCAAGCACTCAATGAACATTTGAATACTGCGTTGCTGTGCAAGAAAGTTCCCTCTCCCCTTGGGAGAGGGCCAGGGTGAGGGAAATCAATTTAATGCCTATCTTCCACACAGTTCTGCGCCCGACCAGCGACCCAAGATAACCACTACTCATGAACATCACCGACCAGCCCAAAGCCGTCGTCCTCGTCTCCGGCGGCCTCGACTCCGCCACAGTGCTCGCGATGGCGCATGCACAGGGTTACGCCTGTCATGCGCTGAGTTTCAACTACGGCCAACGCCACCAGATCGAGCTGGAAGCGTCACAACGTGTCGCCCTAGCGCACGGCGCCGTGCAGCACAAGACCATCCGCATCGATCTCGCCGGCATCGGCGGCTCGGCGCTGACGGATGAATCCATCGCCGTGCCGGAGCAACTCGGCGTGGGCATACCGGTGACCTACGTCCCGGCGCGCAACACCGTGTTTCTGTCGCTGGCCCTGGCCTGGGCCGAGGTGCTCGGCGCCTGGGACATCTTCATCGGCGTCAACGCCGTGGATTATTCCGGTTACCCGGACTGCCGTCCCGAATACATCGCCGCCTTCCAGCGCCTCGCCGATCTGGCCACGCGCGCCGGTGTGGAAGGCGGGCATTTCCGCATCCACACGCCGCTGATCGAACTTAGCAAGGCGCAGATCATCATGGAAGGACTGCGCCTCGGCGTCGATTATTCGCAGACCCTGTCCTGCTACGCACCGGATGCACAAGGACGCGCCTGCGGCCGCTGTGATTCCTGCCGCTTGCGCGCCGCCGGTTTCAGCGCCGCGGGCGTGGCGGATCCGACGGTTTATCAGCTGCGCTGACGAATTGGGTTAAACAGTGGTTTCCTGAGTGATTGCCCGGCTCTGAGCTCTCATCAGGGGTTGTTATCCCGGCCGAGTCCGGTATCATTTGCCGTCCCCGAAAGCCCCGGGGACTTGCCGCGGTCAGCCCGCGGTACGGCATGTCAAATCGATGGGCCGTTAGCTCAGTTGGTAGAGCATCGGACTTTTAATCCGTTGGTCCCGCGTTCGAATCGCGGACGGCCCACCATCTTCAAGTATTTTTTCGGGCCATTCGCGCCCGACCGACCTCCAGCCAGCGCCCTTTTCAGCCGTTTCACCAGCGCCTTATCCCGCCACGCAACGATGTTTTAATACTATTTTTACGCCGCCGTTGCACATCATTACGGGATTTTAATCTGCATTCCACTATTGTCTACGCACAAGTAGCCAGAGTAGGGGTTTGCATTATGGACATCTTGTTTTTGTTTCTGATTATAGTTTTCTTCGCCGCCACGGTCGCGGTGGCCTATGGCTGTGAGCGTCTGCGGAGGCCGTCATGACTCTCTTCTATGCGATCGGGGCGGTGGTTTCTTTACTCTTGTTCGTCTATCTCGTGGTGGCGTTGCTGAAACCGGAGTTGTTCTCATGACTGCCAACGGCTATTTGCAGTGTGCCCTGTACCTGGGCGTATTGTTTGCGCTGATCAAACCGCTTGGCGCTTACATGGCGCGCATCTACGAAGGGCAGCCCACGTGGCTCAGTAGGATCGGCGCGCCGGTCGAGCGTCTCATCTACCGTGTCTGCGGTGTGCGCAGCGACGAGGAAATGGGCTGGAAGCAGTATGCCGTTGCCATGTTGATTTTCAGCGTGATCGGCGTGTTGGTGGTATACGCCCTGCAGCGCCTGCAAGGCCTACTGCCTCTCAATCCGCAGAATTTCGGCGCGGTGAGTCCGGACTCGTCGTTCAATACGGCCGTGAGCTTCGTCACCAATACCAACTGGCAGGGTTACAGTGGCGAGTCCACCATGAGCTATCTCACCCAGATGCTGGGGCTCGCGGTGCAGAACTTCTTCTCCGCCGCCACCGGCATGGTCATTGTGGTGGCGTTGATCCGCGGCTTTGCCCGACGCAGCGCGCAGACCATCGGCAATTTCTGGGTGGACCTGACACGCACCACGCTTTACATCCTGCTGCCGCTGTCGATCGTCATGGCTGTCGTCCTGATCCAACAAGGTACCGTGCAGAGCTTCAGCGCCTACCAGACAGTGTCACTGACCCAGCCAGTGTCCTATGACACTCCCAAGCTGGATGCCGATGGCAATCCGATCAAGGACGACAAGGGCAACCCCGTGACCGAGCAGGTGACGGTGAAAGAACAGCTGCTGTCGCTCGGGCCGGTGGCGTCGCAGTCCGCGATCAAGCAATTGGGTACCAATGGCGGCGGGTTCTTCAACGCCAATTCGGCGCATCCCTACGAGAGCCCGACGCCGCTGACGAACTTCATCGAGATGCTGGCGATCTTCCTGATTCCGGGCGGACTCGTTTACATGTTCGGCAAGATGGTCAGCGATACCCGCCAAGGGTGGGCAATACTCGGGGCCATGACGTTGATCTTTGTCGTG
>JBGPWJ010000076.1:0-10423 GCA_041492115.1 Gammaproteobacteria bacterium | reverse complement strand
CACACGCTGGAGCATTACCCCGGTGAGCGCCCGATCTTCGATCTGTACGCTGTCGAGGATGAAATCCAGAAGGCGCTGGAGCGCAAGGTGCAGCTTAAATCGGGCGGCTATCTGATCATCGATCAGACCGAGGCGCTCACCACCATCGACATTAACACCGGCGCCTTTGTCGGCAGCCGCAATCTCGAAGAGACCATTTTCAAAACTAATCTGGAAGCGGCGCAGGCCATCGCCCGGCAACTGCGACTGCGCAATCTGGGCGGCATCATCATCATCGATTTCATCGACATGACCCAGGAAGAACACAAGCAACTGGTGCGGCGCGCCCTGGAGCGCAGTCTTGAGAAAGATCATGCCAAGAGCCATATCAGCGGTGTGTCGGCGCTCGGTCTGGTGGAGATGACGCGCAAACGCACCCGCGAAAGCCTGGAACATATTCTCTGTGCGCCGTGTCCAACCTGCGGCGGGCGCGGCTCGCTGAAAACCGCCGAGACCACCTGTTACGAAATCTTCCGCGAGATCCTCCGCGAGGCCCGGCAGTTCGATGCCCAGAAACTGCTGGTGCTGGCCTCCCAGGATGTGGTCGATCTGGTGCTCGATGAAGAGTCGGCGAGCTTGGCGGAACTTGAGCAGTTCGTCGGCAAGCCGATCCGTTTCCAGGCCGAGGCCCTGTACAATCAGGAGCAATACGATGTGGTGTTGCTATGATGCCTGCGTACTGTTTGTTGAGCGTAGCGCTGTGCGTGCTGACCCTGTCCGACAGCTGACATGTTCCGCCGCACTTTTTCCCTGATCTGGATACTGGCCGTGATCGCGCTGATCGGCGCCGCGGCGCTGCTCAGCGTGGCGCGCACTTGGCTGCCGCAGTTCGGCGCGCAGCGCGCCGAGGTACAGCGTTGGGTGAGCGAAGCCGTCGGTCAACCGGTGCAGATCGAAGCGCTCGACGCCGAGTGGCGCGGTCTCTATCCGGTGCTGCACCTGCGCGGCGTGCGCCTGCTCGATCCGGATCAGCGCCATACCCTGCTGCGATTCGCCGAGTTGCGCGTCGCCGTCGATCCCTACGCGGCGCTGTACCGATGGCGCGTGCAGGTGCGTGCGCTGAGTGTCATCGGTGCGCGCCTGTCTGTGGAGCGTCGCGCCGATGGCATGCTCGTTGTGCTTGGCCTCGAGGAAATGCCGGACAGCAAAACCGACAGCATGGCGGTGCTGGCCTGGCTCGCCAGCCAGCCGGAGCTAAGCCTGCTGCGCAGCGAGATACATTGGCGAGACGCACGCTCGCCGGCGCCGCCGCTGGTATTTTCCGCCGTTGATCTGCAGCTTGAAAATGACGGCACGAGCCATAAGCTGGCCGGTGCCATGCAACTGCCGCAGAGCTTGGGCAGTAAGCTACGCTGTGTGATCGATTTCAACGGCGACTTCGCCACGCCGACGCAGTGGTCGGGTAATGTCTATCTATACGGCACCGGCTTGCAACTCGCCGGTTGGCAGCGGAACCGTGGGTATGCCGGCATGACACTGCAGGATGGCGCGGCGGATGCCGAGTTGTGGGGTGAATTCCAAGGTCTGCAACTGCATGCCCTGACGGGTACCGTGCGCCTGAGTAAACTGCGACTGGCCGGCGATTCCGCCCCGGCACTGGATGAGTTGAGCGGGCGTTTGCGTTTCCTTCACGACGCGACAGCTTGGCGCGTTGATGTTGAGGATCTGCACGTGACGCGCGGCGCGCAGGCCTGGCCGGTGAGTGGCTTCAGTTTGCGGCAACGCACCCTGGCGGACGGTGCACAGCAGCAGTTCGACGCGGGTTTTGATTTTCTGCGCCTGCAGGATGTCAGCGCCTTGGCCGTGCGCAGCGGTCTGCTGCCCGAGTCCGCGCAGTCCATGCTCATCGGGATGATGGCCACGGGCGATGTCCACGACCTGCGCGTGCAGGCACAACTCCAGGACGATGCGCTGCAACACTATTATGTCAAGGCGAGCCTTGCGGCGTTGAGTACACATGCCTGGCAACGCCTGCCGGCGCTGTCCGGCCTCACCGGTTTGCTCGAGGGCACCGATAAGGACGGCCGGCTGCAACTCGACAGCCATCAGCTCAGCATCGAGCTGCCAACGTTGTTCCGCCAGCCCTTACTGCTGCGCCAGCTCGGCGGCGACATCGAATGGCAACACTACCCAGAGTTATTGCGCATCCAGACGGCGCGACTGGTGGCCGGCAATGCCGATGTGCAGACCGAAACCCGTTTCAGTTTCGAGCTGCCGCGCGATGGCAAACCGTTCCTGGATTTACAGACAAACTTCGCCGATGGCGATGTCACCGCGGTGTCGCGTTATCTGCCCGCGCACATCATGCCGCCCGGCGTGGTGGCCTGGCTGGATCGTGCGTTTCTTGGCGGACGCGTGCGCGGCGGTGTGGCGCTGTTCCACGGCCGGCCGGCCGATTTTCCCTTCGATGAACATAACGGAGTGTTCCTGGTGAGCGCCGATGTCGAGAACGCCGGACTCGATTATGGCACCGGCTGGCCACGCATCGATGGGATCACGGCGCAGGTGAATTTCAGCGGTCGCGGCCTGCGCATCGACGCCGGTGGTGGCCGTATCTTCGCCGCGCAGTTGGGGCCTACTCAGGTCAGCATCGCGGATCTGCAGCATGGCGAATTGCAGATCGATGGTAGTGCGCGGTCCAGTAACGCTGATCTGTTGCGCTTCCTGCGCGAGTCACCGCTGTCGGTGCATTATCGCGACATGCTCGCCGGACTGACGGCGCGCGGCGACAGTCGGCTGACACTGTCGCTGAGCCTGCCGCTGACGCCGCACGAGAGCGTGCCGCTGCTGTTGGGCCGTGTCGATTTCAACGCCGGGACGCTGGCCTTGCCGGATCTCGATCTGGCGCTGGACGACATCAGCGGGCCGTTGGATTTCACTGCCGCGGGTTTGTTCAGCACCGGACTGCAGGCGCGCCTGTCCGGCAACGCGGTGACGATCACGGCGCAGACCCAGGACAGCGGGCCGAATCCCGGCACCCGTCTCGATCTGCAAGGCCACATGGAGATCAAGACGCTGGCGGAGCATCAGCCGGGCGCGTTCTGGCGGTTGCTGGAAGGCGGCAGTGACTATCAGGCCAGCCTGCTGTTCGCACCGCACGCCGCGGCGCCTGCCAAGCTGCATATCGAATCGGCGCTGCGCGGCGTCACGGTGCACCTGCCGGTGCCGCTCGCTAAGACCGGCAAAGAGGCGTTCCCGTTCAGCATCGATATGCCGCTGAGCGGCACCGGACATAGCGTGATCATCGGCGGCTACGGCAATGTGCTGCGCGGCGCCTTTGAACTGAACAGATCGGCGGGCAAAACCAGCGTGGCACGCGGCGAGTTGCGCATCGGCGGTGCCCCGGCGCAATTGCCGGAGACGGCGGGTCTGCGCCTTGCCGGCGAACTGGCGCAGTTTGATCTCGATGCCTGGCGCGCGGCGCTGATGAGCGGCAAAGCCACCGATGTTGCTCTGCATGCGCCGGACAACATCGATGCGGTGGATGTCCACGTGCAGGAATTCAAGGCCGGTAACTACACGCTGAATGGACTGCATTTGGCGGCCGAACGGCAGCCGGCATTGTGGCAAGTGTATGTTGACAGTGACGCGCTGACTGGTCGCATCCAGGTGCCGCTGACCTATCCCGATGGAGGGCCAGTGGTCATGGCACTCGATTATCTGAAACTCGATGCGGGCAAGGACGACAGCGCGGCCAGTAAACCCATCGACCCGCGGCAGCTGCCAGCGCTGCAACTGGTCGCCAAGCGTTTTGATTATCGCGGCGCCGAGTTCGGCACCTTGACGCTGAACACCACGCGCAGCGCCACCGGCATGCATGTCGACAAGGCGATGGCCGAGTCGCCGCAGATCAAGGCCAGCGCCAGCGGCGACTGGATCGTCGACCAAGCGACACAGGTCTCGCGCTTCAGTATCGATGTGAGCGCGCCGCAGCTTGGTCTGCTGTTGGGCAAATTCGGTTATGTCGGCAATATCAAGGACGGCGAGACCGCAGCGAAAATCCAGGCCGAGTGGCCGGGTTCGCCGGCGCGGTTCGCGATGGAGCGCCTGCAAGGCAGCTTGCACGTGGACATCAAGAATGGCCGCTTCGTTGACATCGAACCCGGCGCCGGCCGGGTGTTCGGCCTGCTCAGTATCAACGAATTGCAGCGGCGTCTGCGCCTGGATTTCAGCGACCTGTTCAAGAAGGGATTCACTTTCGATGAGATCAGGGGTGATTTTATGCTCAGCCGCGGCGATGCCTTTACCGACAACACCGTCATCAAGGGACCGGCGGCGCGCATCGCCATCACCGGACGCACGGGCCTGGTGCGGCGCGATTACGAGCAGTTGATCACCGTCACGCCGCATCTCACGTCCAGCCTGCCGCTGGCCGGGGCGATTGCCAATCCCGGCATAGGCGCCGCGCTGTTTTTGGCGCAGAAACTCTTCGAGAGTCAGATCGACGCGATCACCCGCTACCAGTACACGGTGCGCGGTGGTTGGGACAAGCCGGTCATCGAACGGGTTTCGCAACTGAAACCCGTCGAACAGAAACAGCCTTAACGCAGCTACTGCCCTTTCAAAGGCTCTCTAAGAGGTGCCGTGCCTGGACCTGGGTGTGGTATCCTGCACAGAACGTCAAACACTGCTCCCGCCACTGCCACTATGACTGCTGTCGCTGCAATACAAATGGCCTCCGGGCCGAACGTCAACGCCAATCTTCTGGAGGCCGGCCGTCTCATCGGCCGCGCCGCCGGCGCCGGTGCGCGCCTGGTGGTGCTGCCGGAAAACTTCGCCGTCATGGGCATGGCGGAGACCGACAAAGTCGCGATCCGCGAAGCCGATGGACGCGGCCCGATCCAGGATTTTCTGGCACAGCAGGCCGCGCGTCACGGCATCTGGTTGGTGGGGGGAACCATACCGCTGGTCGCGACGGCGGCCGACAAGGTACGCGCTGCCTGTCTGCTGTTTGATCCCAGCGGCCGGCGCGTCGCGCGCTACGACAAGATCCATCTGTTCGACGTGCGGGTGGTGGACAGCGGCGAGCAGTACACCGAATCGCAGACCATCGAACCGGGCACTGAACCGGTCGTGGTCGACACACCGATCGGAAGGCTGGGTCTCGCCGTCTGTTACGACCTGCGCTTTCCGGAGCTGTTCCGTCGTTTGCTCGATGATGGCATGGAACTGATGGCCGTGCCTTCGGCCTTCACCGCCATCACCGGCCGCGCCCATTGGGAAACCCTGCTGCGGGCGCGTGCCATCGAGAACCTGTGCTATGTCGTGGCTGGCGCGCAGGGCGGTTATCATCTCAACGGCCGCGAGACCCATGGCGACAGCATGATCGTCGATCCCTGGGGTGTGATTCTGGATCGTCTGCCGCGCGGTTCGGGTTTTGTCATCGCCGAGTTCGATCGGCGGCGCTTGACCAGTACACGCAGTAATTTTCCAGCGATCGATCACCGTCGGTTGCATTGCAAATAATGTAGCCTGGGTTGAGCGTAGCGAAACCCGGGATCTCAAGTCCGGTGCCGCACTTCCCGGGTTTCGCTACGCTCAATCCAGGCTACCTATGAATAGTGACTATGAATACCACCCTCGAAATCGCCCGTAACCGTCTGCTTGCTCCGACAGGCATCGGTGACCACGAACTGACCGAGGTGCTGGATCGCGTCATGGGTCATGCCGTGGATAGCGCCGATCTGTATTTTCAGATGAGTCGTCAGGAGTCCTGGATGCTGGAGGACGGCATCGTCAAGGAAGGCAGCCACAACATCGAGCAGGGTGTCGGTGTGCGCGCTATCAGCGGCGAGAAGACCGGCTTCGCCTATTCCGACGAGATTGTGCTGCCGGCGCTGATGCAGGCTTCGCAGGCGGCGCGTGCCATTGCGCGCAGCGGTGGCGCGGGGTGCTTGCAGGCCTGGCAGCCGCGTCATGGGCGTGAACTCTACCTGCCGTTTGATCCGCTCGACACGCTCGATGATCAGGACAAGGTGCGGCTGCTGGAATCGATCGACGCCGAGGCGCGCCGTCTCGACCCGCGCATCACGCAGGTCATCGTCAGTCTCGCCGCTGTGCATGACGTGATTCTGGTGGCGGGCAGTGACGGCACGCTGGCCGGCGATGTGCGCCCGCTGGTGCGCCTCAATGTCAGCGTCATCGCCGAACAGAACGGCCGTCGCGAGCAGGGCAGCTCCGGCGGCGGCGGCCGCGTCGGCTACGCTTATTTTTCCGAACAGGCGCGCGGCTTCGAGTACGCGCGTGAAGCGGTGCGTCAGGCGCTGGTGAATCTGGAAGCCGTCGCGGCGCCGGCCGGCACCATGACCGTGGTACTGGGTCCGGGTTGGCCGGGTGTGCTGCTGCATGAGGCCATCGGACACGGACTGGAAGGCGACTTCAACCGCAAAGGCACCTCGGCCTTCGCGGGCAAGCTGGGTCAGCAGGTGGCATCTCCGCAATGCACCGTGGTCGACGACGGTACCCTGGTGAGCCGGCGCGGCTCGCTGAACATCGACGACGAAGGCACGCTCACGCAGTGCACGACGCTGATCGAGAACGGCATTCTCAAAGGTTATTTACAGGACAAGCTCAACGCGAAGCTCATGGGCGTCGCGCCCACCGGCAACGGCCGGCGCGAATCCTACGCGCACCTGCCGATGCCGCGCATGACAAACACTTACATGCTCGCCGGGCAATACGCGCCGGAAGAGATCATCGCTTCTGTTGAGAACGGTCTGTATGCGGTGAACTTCGGCGGCGGCCAGGTCGATATCACCTCGGGCAAATTTGTTTTCTCGGCGAGTGAGGCCTACCTGATCGAGAACGGCAAGGTGACCCGGCCGGTGAAGGGCGCAACGCTGATCGGTAATGGCCCCGATGTGTTGATGCGCGTCGCCATGGTCGGCAATGATCTGAAACTGGACGCCGGCGTCGGCACGTGCGGCAAGGAAGGTCAGAGTGTACCGGTCGGCGTCGGTCAGCCGACACTGCGCATCGATGCGCTCACAGTCGGCGGCACGGGCGGCTGAAGGTTTCCACGCATCAAAAGGGTTGTGTCGCGCATAGAATCGTTTTTTTATGACTGTAGCAGCTGGCGCGCGGTACGCACCCTACGATTATCAATCCTCTCTCATGCTCTGCGTAGGGGTGGGTTTTAAACCCGCCCTTGCGCGACGCCTATTCCCCGGGTTCGCTGTCCTGCAAATCCCGTAAATAACGGAACAAGACCCGCGCCGCGTGCGGCGGTTTGTTGTTGCGCATTTCCTTCTGCGCCTCGCGCATCAATTGCCGCAGATGGGTGCGGTCGGCGCCGGGGAAGACCTGCAATACTTCCTCCATGGCAGCGTCACCTTCACTGACAAGCAGGTCGCGCAGGCGTTCGAGGTGATGCTGGCGGGCGGCGGATTGGCGGCTGCGCGATTGCATCTCGGCGAGACGTTCACGGATCGGTTCGGCATCGACATCGCGCATCACCTTGCCGATGTATTGCAGTTGTCGCTTGCGCGCGCCGCGTTGCGTCATGCCGCGGGCGGCCACCACCGCGTCGTGTAATTTCTCCGGCAGCGGAATGCGTTCCAGTTCGTGCGCACTCAGTTCGACCAGAATCTCGCCCAGCTCCTGCAAGGCGGTCATCTCGCGCTTGAGCTGGCTCTTGCTCTTTTCGTCGGGGCTGTCGTATTCGCTGCCGTCTGTGGGGTGGGTTGTCATAAGTTGGTCGTCCGACCGTCGCCGGAAGTGGCGACAGTACGACTATTGTAGCGCGTTGCAGCGCTCAACTGGTGCCGGTGAGCAGTCTGGCGGGGATATCGTTGTGCAGTGCTTCGGGCTTGTGGATGCCATAGCCCTGGGCGTAGTCGACGCCGATCTGACGCAGCTTTGCCATGATGGCGTCGTTCTCGACGAATTCCGCGACGGTCTTGAAGCCGAGCAGATGGCCGATGCGGTTCACCGCGTCGACAATGCCCAGGTCGGCCGGGTCTTCGGCGATGTTGCGGATCAGTGAGCCGTCGATCTTCAAGTAATCGATCGGCAGGTTCTTGAGATAGGCAAACGACGACATGCCGCTGCCGAAGTCATCGAGTGCGATGCGGCAGCCGGCATTGCGCACGCGGCTGATGAACTGGCGCGCTTTGTCCATGTTGCTGATTGCCATGGTCTCGGTGATCTCCAAACAGAGCAGGTTGGGCGGAATGGCATGGTTGGCGATCTCCGCCAGCAGGAAATCCAGGAACTGGGTGTCGCAGATGCTCGCGCCGGAAATGTTGACGGAGTATTGGAGGCTGCACATGCCCGGACGTTGTGCGCACTCTTTATGGAAGCGTTGCCATTCACTACTCTTGGCCGCGAACAGGGTGCTGATCACCCAGCGGTCAATGAGCTGCATCATGTCGTATTTCTCCGCGGCCGGAATGAACTCCATGGGCGGAATGAGGTTGCCTTGCGCGTCGACCATGCGCAGCAGCACTTCGCAGTGCTCATGACGTACGTCGCTGGGCACGACGGGCACGATCTTCTGGTAAAAGAGTCTGAAGCGCTCATGCTCGAAGGCTTCGTTGATGCGCGTCACCCAATCCATCTCGGTGCGCATGCGCATGCATTTCTCGCCGCCGAAGAACAGCTGTACATTGTTGCGGCCATTGTCCTTGGCGACATAGCAGGCGGCGTCGGCGTAACTGAGTATCAGTGCGGCATTGGCCTGACTGGTTATCTCAGTGATACCGATGCTGGCGGTGGTGTGAAATATCTTTGAATCACAGGTGAACGGCAGCTCCGCCACGGCACTGCGCAGCGCCTCGGCGACCAGCATGGCGCGCTCCAACGCGCAGTCTTCCAGCAGCACGCCGAATTCGTCACCGCCGATGCGTGCGATCACATCGCTGCGCCGCACTTTGTTCTGCAAGGCGCCGGCCAGTTGGCTGAGAAACTGATCGCCAGTGCTGTGGCCGCAGGTGTCGTTGATGATCTTGAAGTGATCCAGATCGATATAAACCAGGGCGTGGGTGTGCCCGCCGCTGCGGGCGCTGTGCAGCAGGCGTTCGAGGTGGCGCGTGAAATTGCGGCGGTTGCAAAGGCCGGTCAGGTCGTCGAAATTGGATTGCTGTTCGAGCGCGGCGATCAACTGACGACGCTCGGTGGCATCGCGCGCCATGCCGATGATCACGGTTTCAGTGCCGGCGGTGGCGGGGCTCAGACTGACCTCGACCCAGCGCGCCGTGCCGCGGCGCGGGTGGATATGGCATTCGAAGCGCGCCGGTTGACCGCTCTGTACCTGTGCCAAGTGTTCGCGGAATACCCGCAAATTGCGCCCGCTGCCGACCAGGTCGGTGAGCTGCAGATTGCTGGCCGTGCCGTTCTCCGGTGTCGTGCCCAGGCCTATCCAATTCAGTAGGCGGTGATTGAGATCGAGGAACTGAAGTTGTTCGGAAAGCACGAACACGCCATCATTCGCGTGATCGAAATAGGCATGCCATAACGCTTTGTAGAGTGTGATGTCTGTGTTAGCCATTTATAACCGCACGTCGTTATAGCCCATCCGCCGGCGGAATGAGCGGTTTAGCCTCTTTGAGCATCAATAAACTAGCGGCGTGCTACAGAAAAGCTTAATACAGGAATCAACAGGGCGGCGGGTCCGGCCAGGGGCAGCGTGGTAGAATCACTTTCCCTGTCCCCGAGGCCAGTCTATGAATTCGGCAGCAAACCAATCCGCACCAGAGACTTATCCGAACCAGTCCGAGTTGGAGGGCGTGGTCGCCGCGATCCTGGCCGAGGCCCGCAAGCAGGGCGCCAGCAGTGCCGAGGCCGGGGTCAGCTTCGAGGCCGGGTTGTCGGTGTCGGTGCGCCTGGGCGAGGTCGAGACCCTGGAATACCACCGCGACCGCGGCCTGGGAGTGACGGTCTACTTCGGTCAGCGCAAAGGTTCGGCCAGCACTTCGGACCTGGGTCACGAAGCCATCCAGGCCACCGTGCGCGCCGCCTGCGGTATCGCGCGCTACACCGCGGCGGACGATTGCGCCGGCCTGGCCGATCCGGTATTGATGGCGGCGCTCGTGCCGGATCTCGATCTTTGCCACCCCTGGGACATCGGCGCCGAACAGGCCATCGAACTGGCCACTACCTGCGAGGACGCCGCGCGCGCTGCCGATCCGCGCATCAGCAATTCCGAAGGCGGCTCCGTGTCCAGTCACCTGGGTCTGCGCGTCTACGGCAATACTCACGGCTTCAGCGGCGGTTACTACAGTACGCGTCATAGTCTCAGCTGCGCCGTGATCGGTGTGCAGGACGAGTCCATGCAGCGCGACTACTGGTACACCGTGGCGCGCGATGCCCGTGAACTGGAAGATGCTGTGGCCGTCGGACGTCGTGCCGCGGAGCGCACCGTGCGTCGCCTCGGTGCGCGCCGTCT
>JBGPWJ010000202.1:0-4956 GCA_041492115.1 Gammaproteobacteria bacterium | reverse complement strand
GTGAAGCTGGTCTTGCCGCGCACGTCCAGCACTTTGATGTCGATGGCCTTGAGATCTTCCAAGGCATCGATGATCAGCTTCTTCAAACGGGGCAGTTGCATAATTCAATCTCAGGTAGACGAAAAGTGAAAACAATAAGTGTTAAGTCCCAAGGGCCAATACCCACCCTATGTCATTGCCGCATACAATCCTTCCGCAGCGATGATCCGCGCCACCGCCTCCGGCACCAGGAAGCGCGGGCTCTTGCCGGCGGCGACCTGGGCCCGGATGGCGGAGGCTGAAATATCCAACGCGGTGATCGACCAGGGCAGGATGCGACCGGCCGGTTTGGCACGCAGTTCAGTTGAACTTTGCGCCGCGTGGCGGTTCAGCAATTCAGCCACCGCGCCGGTCTGCGGCGGAATCCAGCCGGGACGGTGCGCCACCACGATGTGCGCCAAGCCGATTAATTCCTGCCAGCGGTGCCAGCCGTCCAGACCATTGAAGGCATCCATGCCGACGATCAGGCACAAGGACGTGGCGCCAAGTTCGGCACGTAAACTGTGCAGCGTATCCACCGTGTAGGAAGGACCCTCGCGCAACAGTTCGCGGTCATCGACAAGCAAGGCGGGCGCGCCATACAGCGCTGCTTTCAGCATCCGCAAACGCTGTTCGACACTGGCATGCGGCGTGTCACGGTGCGGCGGGATACGACAGGGGACCAAGCGGACTTCATCCAGCGGCAGGTCCTGAAGCAACTCCTGCGCGCAACGCAGATGGCCGTGGTGAATCGGATCGAAGGTGCCACCGAGGATGCCGATCACGGCAGAGAAAAGAGAAAAGAGAAAAGAGAAAAGGATGCGTGCGACTGCATCGTTTGCACACCCATCGTCAATGCGCCATATCCCTGCCGTTTACATCTTTCCTCTTTCATCTTTTCTCTATTTCCGCACATGCCCATCGCCGAGCACGACATACTTCAATGAGGTCAGACCTTCCAGGCCGACCGGCCCGCGCGCGTGCAGCTTGTCGGTGCTGATGCCGATCTCGGCGCCGAGGCCGTATTCGAAACCATCGGCGAAGCGCGTCGAGGCGTTGACCATCACCGAACTGGAATCAATCTCGCGCAGGAAGCGGCGCGCATGCGTGAAGTCTTCGGTGACGATGGCATCGGTGTGATTGGAACCGTGTGCGTGGATGTGCTCCATGGCCTGATCCAGTCCATCGACGACACGTATCGATAGGATCGGCGCAAGATATTCCTCGTCCCAGTCCGCCTCGGTGGCGGGCAGGCTGTCGGGCAGGATGGCGCGGGTGCGCGCGCAGCCGCGCAGCTCGACGCCGGCCTCGCGGTACAGGCGCGCCAGTTGCGGCAGGATGCGCGCAGCGACTGCTTCGGCCACCAGCAATGTCTCCATGGTGTTGCAGGTACCGTA
Source organism: Gammaproteobacteria bacterium (assembly GCA_041492115.1). GTDB lineage: Bacteria > Pseudomonadota > Gammaproteobacteria > JBBQDK01 > JBBQDK01 > JBBQDK01. The sequence goes on along the minus strand of JBGPWJ010000202.1, from coordinate 3,541 downwards.
GCGCTGGCACTTGGCGTTGAAAGCCACGGCCAGTGCCTTGACGTCATCAGCCTTGTCGTCGATGTAAACGTGACACACGCCGTGCAGATGCTTGATGACCGGCACCAGCGCGTCGCGGCTGACGCGTTCGATCAGCCCCTTGCCGCCGCGCGGCACGATGACATCGACGAACTCTTTCATGCGCACCAGATGACTGACTGCCTCGCGGTCGGTGGTCTCGATGACCTGCACTGCATCTTCGGGCAGACCGGCATTCTTGAGACCGGTACGGATGCACGCGGCGATGGCCTGATTGGAATGGATCGCCTCGGACCCGCCGCGCAGGATCGCGGCATTGCCGGACTTCAGACACAGGCCGGCGGCGTCGGCGGTGACATTGGGCCGCGATTCGTAAATGATACCGATGACACCCAGCGGCACGCGCATGCGTCCGACCTGAATGCCCGAGGGACGATACTTTAGATCGCTGATCTCGCCGACCGGATCGGGCAGCGCCGCAATCTGACGCAGTCCTTCAGCCATCGACGCGATACGTACCGCGTTTAGCTCCAGACGATCCAGCAGCGCCGCATCAAGACCGTTCGCGACACCGGCATCGAGATCCTTCCGATTCGCATTGATCAACTGCGCACCGGCGCGCTCCAGTTCATCGGCCATGCCGAGCAATGCGGCATTCTTCGCCGCGCTCTCGGCGCAGGACATCAGCCGCCCGGCCACGCGCGCACGCCGACCGACGCCGGTCATGTACGCGGACAGATCGAAGACAGCTGCTTGTGTATGTGTGCTCATAATCAGAAACCTAGTGCTGAGTACTGAGAACGTCCTTCCCCGCCACAGCCAGCGCCAATTGTACCAGTTCATCCCAGACCCCGCCCGGCGCCATGCCCTTGACCATCCGGTCGATGCGCGCGCAGTGCCGCAGCAGGTCTTGCCAGCGGGCCGCGTCGTGGCGTTTGACGGCACGCTCGATCAGGGGTTTGCGCTTGTCCCAGACTTTTTGTCGGGCCAGGGCGGCGCCCAGCGAGCTGCCCTCGGCGAGCTGCGCGGCGATGGCCGCCAGTTGGCGCAGTTCGCGCGCCAGGGCCCACACCAGCAGCACCGGTTCGACGCCTTCCTCGCGCAATCCATCGAGGATACGCACCACACGCGCGGCGCCGCCCTCCAGGGCGGCATCGACCAGGATAAATACGTCGAACCGCGCACTGTCGGACACCGCCGCGCTGACCGCATCGGCATCGACAGGGCCCGGCCCGTGCAGCAACAGCAGCTTGTCGATCTCCTGCACCGCGGCGAGCAGGTTGCCTTCGATGCGTTCAGCCAGCAGCGCCACGGCATCGCGGCTCGGGCGCAGCCCTTGCTGCTGCATGCGTTGGCCAATCCACGCCGGCAGCGCGCGCACTTCCACCGGCCAGACCTGCACGGCCACGCCGACCTGCTCCAGCGCCTGATGCCATTTGCTGTTGCGCGCCGCCGTTTCGAGCTTGCCGCAGATCACCAGCAGCACGGTGTCATCGGCGGGGCGGTCGGCGTAGGCCTGCAAAGCCTTGCTGCCGGCATCGCCGGGTTTGCCGTTGGGCATGCGCAGTTCCAGCAGGCGTCGCTCAGAGAACAATGACAGGCTGGCGGCAGCCTGAGTCAGTGCGTTCCAGTCAAATGCGGCCTCGACAAACATCACGGTGCGTTCGCTGTAGTCCTGCGCTCGGGCGGCGGCGCGGATTGCATCGGCGGCCTCCTGCACCAGCAGCGGTTCGTCGCCGCTCAGCACATAGACCGGCGCCAGCGGGCGTTGCAGATGCGTCGCGAGTTGTTCGGGTTTGAGTTTCATGTCATCAATGTAGGGCGGGTTAGCGCAGCGTAATCCGCTCTACCCAGCTATTCAGCCGGCGCGCGTTCGATACGCCGCAGGATACGCTGCACCATCTCGTGACGCATTTCTCCGTGCAGCAGATCTTCCTCATTGGTCTTGCCGAGTAGTTGAGTTTCATCGAAGGTGAAATCGCGGGTCAGGGTCTGCGATTGGTGTGAAAGCAGCGGCTTGCCGCCCGCGCCGCTCACCTCGAAATCAACCGTGTAGAAGAGTTCGTATTCACGCGCCTTGCCGGTGACCGCCACGGTGAGCACGCGACGGCCGAATTCCTCGTGCAGGATGCGCAACTGTGCCGTCGCGTCCTGTGGCGCAGCGATGACCTGTGCGCCGACGCTGTTGAGCGCACGGCGCAGATCGGTTTCCAGATCGCTGTAGGGTGACGCGCCTTGAATGTAAGTCTTACCCATGGCCTTGGGCAGGACCACATCGCCGCGCGGATGAAAACCGCAGGAGGATAAGGACAGATACAAGATAAAAGATAAAAGATAAAAGATGCGGGGCAATGGTCTGTGCTCCCGCGTCGCGATTTGCCCTGTATCTTGTATCTTGTATCTTGTATCTCTCATCACATATCCCTCAGATAACAATATTCACCAACTTGCCCGGCACCACCACCACTTTCTTCACGACCTGCCCATCGATGAAGCGCTGCACCGCGGCATCCGCAATCGCGGCGCTTTCCTGGGCGGCCTTGTCGCTGCCTGCGGGCACACTGACGCGGCCGCGCAGCTTGCCGTTGACCTGCACCACCAGATCGATGCTGTCGCGCACCAGCGCGGCTTCATCCACCCGCGGCCAGGGTGCATCGAGTATATCGTCGGCATAGCCCAGTTCCCGCCATAGATGATGGGTGATGTGCGGCGCGATCGGCGCGAGCAGACGCAACAGGATATTTATACCTTCATACTGCAATTGCATTTCCGCTCGTACCAATTGAACGTGGGCGGCGGTCTTTTGAGAAACATCAGCAGCCGGTGGAAACGGCACCTGCAATGTATTCAGTATTTGCATGGCCGAGGAAACAACTGTGTTGAACTGGTATTTCTCGAAATCAGCAAGTGCGCGCCGTAGGATGGTGTGCACCCCACGACGGCGATCCGTTTGGTCGTTGGATAAAATACTCCAATCAAAATCATTTAGGGCAACGTAATCGGACCAAGGCTTATTGGATTTTATGTCGAGCCTCAACCATTCTACGCGACCATCAACGAGGTTCCAGAGCCGCTTCAAAAACCGATGCGCGCCCTCCACGCCCGAATCGCTCCACTCCAGCGACATCTCCGGCGGCGCGGCGAACATGATGAACACCCGCACGGTGTCGGCACCATATTTTTCGATCAACTGCTGCGGATCGACGGTATTGCCCTTGGACTTGGACATTTTGCTGCCGTCCTTGAGCACCATGCCCTGAGTGAGCAGATTCTTGAACGGCTCATTGCTCTGTACCAAGCCAACATCCCTCATCAGCTTGTGAAAGAAGCGCGCGTACAGCAGATGCAGAATGGCGTGCTCGATGCCGCCGATGTATTGATCCACCGGCAGCCAGTAGTTGGCGCGCTGATCGAGCATCGCCGCGCTGCTGTCCGGGCAGGCGAAGCGCGCGTAATACCACGACGATTCCATGAAGGTGTCGAAGGTATCGGTCTCGCGCTCGGCAGGGCCGCCGCAGGTCGG
>JBGPWJ010000319.1:0-2033 GCA_041492115.1 Gammaproteobacteria bacterium | reverse complement strand
GACCAGTCTCGGTCAGGGTGAGGCGACTGTGCAGCTGACGCTGGGAAAGACGCCGCTGCTGAATGCCTTCACGCTGCATCTCGCGCCTACCCGTTGGGAGCGACTTTATGCGACTTACCTGCAACCGCTGCTGATCGGCACAGCCTTGGAGGCGGTGGATGTGCAGGGCAGCGTCGCCGCCGATATCGCCTATAGCGCCACGGCACTCAGTACCGTGCACGTACAACTCGGTGCAGTCGGCCTGGAAGATCGCGCCGGTCGATTTGGTATCAAGGGTCTCGATGGCACGATCGACTGGCGCAGCGACACTACCGCACAACAGTCAGAACTGCGCTGGGATGAGGCGCATGTCTACAAACTGACGCTCGGCGCCACCAGCGTGCAGGCACAGAGTCAGGGACAGTCGCTGCGGCTGCTGCACGCCGTGCACTTGCCCATCCTCGATGGACAGCTCGACATCGAACACTTCGCGTTGCAGCGCGAACACGGCAAACCACCGAGCTGGCACTTCGACGGCCTGCTCAAGCCGGTGTCAATGCAGGCCTTCAGCACGGCCATCGGCTGGCCGGAAATGCACGGCAAGCTATCGGGCATGATTCCGGACGTGAACTATGCCGAGGGTGAATTGCGCATCGGCGGCATGCTGCTGATCCGTGCCTTCGAGGGTGCCATCACGGTGCGCGATCTGCGCATCGCGCGACTGTTCGATGTCGCGCCCAGTCTGCGCGCCGCTATCAAGCTCGATAATCTCGACCTTGATGCGCTGACCCGCGCCTTCGCATTTGGCAATATTCAGGGGCGGTTCAGCGGTGAGGTGGATAATCTGCAGCTCATCGATTGGCGGCCGGTTGCCTTCGATGCCAGATTCGCCACACCGGCCGACGACAGATCGCGGCACCGCATCAGCCAGCACGCCGTGGAAAGCATCAGCAAGATCGGCGGTGGCGGCATCGGTGGCGCATTGTCGCGGAGTTTTCTGCGGGTGTTCGATGAGTTCTCCTATGATCGCATCGGCGTCAGCTGCACGCTGCGCAACGGCGTGTGCACGATGGATGGCGTGGCGCCGGCACAGCAGGGTTATTACTTGGTCAAAGGCGGCGGGCTGCCGCGCATCGACATTATCGGCTATGCACACCGCGTCGACTGGGATACTCTGGTGGAACGGATCGGCAGCGTGATTTCGACCGCGCCGGTGGTACGATAGTAGCGCAATGAAACCTGTTGCAATGTTGTCGGGGCGGGATTCAAACACGCCCCTGGTCACCACAAGAGGAATGCCCATGAACCGGAACCGACTGCTCTACACATTGCTAAGCCCGCTGTGCCTGCTGGCCTGCGTCACCATCAACGTGTATTTTCCGGCCGCTGCCGCCGAGAAGGCCGCCGATCGGATTCTCGACGAGGTCTACGGCAAGCTGCCGCCGGGCACGCCGGCGCCTAAACCGGCGACGCCGGGCAAAGGCTCTGATGCCGGCCGGTCTACTCCGCTCGCTGACGTCGGCATGAAGGTGCTCGACTGGCTGGTCAGCCCTGCGCATGCCGAGGCCGACATCAGCATCGACACACCGGCGATCCGCGCCATCACCGCGTCGCTGTCGGCGCGCAAGCCGCGTCTGCAAGCCTTCTATGCCAGCGGCGCCATCGGCATGGGCGCCGACGGCACACTCGCGGTCCATGATATGAACGCCGTGCCGCTCAAGGACCGCAACACGCTCAAGCAACTGATGGCCGATGACAACAAGGATTGGAATGCGCTGTACCGCGAGGTGGCCGCGGCCAACGGCCATTCGGAATGGGAAGGCGAGATTCGCGCGACGTTTGTACGCCGCTGGGTGGCGAACGACGCCACTTCCGGCTGGTGGTATCAAGGTAGCGGCGGGCAGTGGCAACAGAAATGAGTACTGCGATTATTAAAGGTGCCACTGAACACCTTCCTCACAGTCGTGTAGTAGTGCCGAGATTCCGCGCATGAATGTCTTCGTCTTCGACATCGAGACCGTGCCCGATGTCGCCGGTGGCCGGCGCCTGTACGG
>JBGPWJ010000275.1:0-3162 GCA_041492115.1 Gammaproteobacteria bacterium | reverse complement strand
GACTTGGATGCGGCTGTCAAGTTTGCGGTGTTGAAAGTGCGCAACGAGTCCGGCCGCAGCCGCCGCCTCTCCGCCACCGGTTACGCAGAATGGGTGCTGGGCGATCTGCGGCCGAAATCTGTCATGCACGTGATCACGGAAACTGATCTCAACAGCGGCGCATTATTCGCGCGCAATCCCTACAACACGGAGTTCGCCGATCGGATCGCATTCTTCGATGTGGACGATACGAGTCGGACCGTCAGTAGCGACCGTCGTGAATTCATCGGCCGCAACGGCACGCTGAAGAATCCAGCGGCCATGGCGCGAGCGCGGCTTTCCGGCAAGGTGGGGGCCGCGCTGGATCCCTGTGCCGCGCTGCAAGTTAACTTCGAGTTGGCTGCTGGACAAGAACGTGAGATCCGCTTCACGCTCGGCGTAGGGCGAGACGCTGCTGACGCCAGTCAACTGGTGCGTCGCTGCCGGGGAGCGGCGGCAGCGCGTGATGCGCTGGAGAAGGTCTGGCAGTACTGGAACCACACACTCGGTGCCGTGCAAGTGGAAACACCCGACGCATCGCTCAACGTCCTGACCAACGGCTGGCTTTTGTACCAGACGCTGGCGTGCCGACTTTGGGCGCGCAGCGGCTACTACCAATCGGGGGGCGCTTTCGGTTTTCGCGATCAATTGCAGGATGTGATGGCGCTGGTCCACGCGGAACCGCAGCGCGTGCGCACGCAGTTGCTGCTCTGCGCGAGCCGTCAGTTCATGGAAGGCGATGTCCAGCACTGGTGGCATCCGCCCTCGGGCCGGGGCGTGCGTACGCATTGTTCGGATGATTATCTCTGGCTGCCGTTGGCGACGTGCCGCTACGTGCTGGCCACCGGGGACACCGGAGTGTTGGATGAACAAATCCACTTCCTGGAAGGCCGCCCCGTCAACGCGGACGAGGACTCGTATTACGATCTCCCCAGCCAGTCCGGCGCAGCAGCCGGTTTGTACGAGCATTGTGTACGCGCCATCCTGAGGGGCCTTGGATTTGGTGAGCACGGCCTGCCATTGATGGGCACCGGTGACTGGAACGACGGCATGAACCTGGTGGGGATGCACGGCAAGGGCGAAAGTGTCTGGTTGGGCTTTTTCCTTTGTGAAGTGCTCAGGCAGTTCAGTAAGGTTGCGGAGTTACAGGGTGACCTAAGATTCGCCGAACGCTGCGTCGCGGAACGGTTGCAGTTGCGCCAGAATATCGAACAGCATGGCTGGGATGGCGCGTGGTACCGCCGTGCCTACTTCGACGACGGCACGCCGTTGGGATCGGCGCGCAACACCGAATGCCAGATTGATTCGATATCGCAAAGCTGGTCAGTGCTCTCCGGTGCGGGTGATGCCGAACGCTCGCGCCTGGCAATGGCAGCGGTGGATAAGCGCCTCGTGCGTCGCGACCATGCGCTGATCCAACTGTTGGACCCACCCTTCGACACATCGTCATTGAATCCCGGCTATATAAAAGGATACGTCCCGGGCGTGCGCGAGAATGGCGGACAGTACACGCATGCGGCGATCTGGACGGCGATGGCGTTCGCGGCATTGGGCGACAGTCGGCGCGCATGGGAACTGCTGGCCATGATCAACCCGGTGAATCATGCCAGCTCCCCGGTGGGCGTGGCGACCTACAAAGTCGAGCCGTATGTCATCGCGGCCGATGTCTATGCGCTTGCGCCACACACCGGCCGCGGCGGTTGGACCTGGTACACCGGCTCGGCCGGTTGGATGTACCGGCTGATCGTGGAATCACTGCTGGGGCTGAGTCTGGAAGTCGACAAGCTGCGCATGTCGCCTTGCCTGCCGGCTGAATGGCAGACGTTCAAGATGCACTACCGCTATCGGGAGACGGTTTACCATATTAGTGTTGCGCAGACGCGCGGCGGGAGTGGCGGGATGGTTGTGTTGGTGGATGGGGTTGAGCAGGGTGATGGGGAGGTTTCGTTGGTTGATGATAGGAGGGAGCATTTGGTTGAGGTGAGGGTGGATGTTGTTGTGGGTGGGTGATGGAGTGGGTGTGGCAGGTCATGGGCAACCAAGTCAGGCTTACACCTGGCAGCGCCACAAGTGAACCGGCTTGCATTACAGACTTACTAGCGCGATGCTAGGCGGCATAAAATTTGGCAACTGATGCCCAGGATATGAGGGCCTTTCGGTTAATTCTAGACAGTTGCCGGCTATCGCACGATAGGCGGATATCCAAAATAATTCCTCTTTGGCTAAGATGTGATTTTCTCAGCAACGGGAAATGGAAAGGTTATCCATGGCGCCATCCTTAGCGAATATGAGGAATTGAGTTATGCTAGAAAGCATGTCAAGGATGAAACACAATCAAGAACGAGGAAACCCGGCTTATATTGAATTTTGTATAAGAAGGGCAATTATAGAATTCTTTCTAATACGCTGTTAGGCGCTAATGATGTTCGGTCGAAAAACTGATGTTGAGTTTGTGGAAGCACTTCGCCGGCGCCAAACATGGCGGCGTCGAGTCGGATTGCTAATGATAGTGCTCGGACTGGTCGCCATTCTTGCCGTGTTCCTGGCCGTTCAGCACTTTCAAGAGCAAGTATTGTCCACAACGAATTCAATATCTGACCTCGATTCCGGTGGGGACCACCGGTTATCCCAAGCTGCAAATCGGCTTGCTTACTCTTTGGGGTTCAATCTCGGCGGCAAGTTCGGGAATCTCGTCACATGGTGCGGAATTATTATTGGCTATGGCGTGTATTTGATAGTCGGCGATCGTAGGGAGCGTCTGCTGCTCGAATATGAGCAGAAAGCCAGGACTGCTAATGAAGAGCGCGCCTAACAATAGGTTCCAACGGACGGTCCCGCTTCGCGAGCCCGCCGCTGAACCTGGGCGTTATGTAACAAGATGAGTTCGCATGAATAGTAATAACGTCATATCAGATCAAAAGATGTCTATAGCTCACCTTGGTGCATTGCTCGTATTTCTTGTTGCCATTCTTGCTAGAGGTGCGTTGCCGAATTCATTGGCTGTTTCGGTGATCGGAATAAGTATAGCGATTCCATGCTTGGTATCCGCAGCAATCATATTTCAACTTAATAATCTCACAAAAAGCAAAGCACTTAATCGCATATTCATTTTTAGTTTTGCTGTTGGACACATATCTGGATTAT
>JBGPWJ010000258.1:0-3780 GCA_041492115.1 Gammaproteobacteria bacterium | reverse complement strand
CATGCGCGTCGATGGCGTCCTGCAGGAACAGATCATGAACGAGAAGCGCGTCGCGCCCGCCCTGGTGCTGCGCCTGAAACTCATGGCCGGCCTGGACATCTCGGAAAAACGCCTGCCACAGGACGGCCGCTTCAACATCAAGGTCAAGGACAAGAGCATCGACGTGCGCGTCTCGACATTGCCGGTGTCATTCGGCGAGTCTGTGGTGATGCGGCTGCTCGACCAATCCGGCGGCGCGCTCAATCTCGAACAGATCGGCATGCCACCGGAGATCCTGAGGCGCTTCCGCCGTCAGATTCATTATCCGCACGGCATGGTGTTGGTGACCGGACCGACCGGCAGCGGCAAAACCACCACGCTGTATTCGGCGCTCACCGAACTCAACCTGCCGGAGATCAAGATCATCACGGTCGAGGACCCGGTGGAGTATCGCCTGCCGCGCATCAGCCAAGTGCAGGTGCATACCAAGATCGGCCTGAGCTTCGCCAGCGTGCTGCGTACCGCCTTGCGTCAGGACCCGGACATCGTGCTGGTCGGCGAAATGCGCGACCAGGAGACCGCCGAGATCGGCCTGCGCGCGGCCATGACCGGTCACCTGGTGCTGTCGACGCTGCACACCAACGATGCAATCGCCACCGCCAACCGCCTCATCGACATGGGCGCGGAAGGTTATCTGGTCGCGGCGGCGTTGCGCGCCATCATCGCGCAGCGTCTGGTGCGACGCATCTGCGGCACCTGCGCGCAGCCCTACACACCCGATGCGCAGGAACACGCCTGGCTATCCGCCACCGTCGGTCCGGAGGGCACTGCGGCAAGCTACCGGCGCGGTACCGGCTGCCCGCACTGCAACAACACTGGCTACCGCGGCCGCATCGGCGTGTATGAATTGCTGGAGCTCGATGAGCTCATGGCCGATGCACTACGGCGCAATGATTCCAGCGCCTTCACCGCCGCCGCCAAAGCCAGCCCCGGTTATCGGCCCTTGGTGCTCTGCGCGCTCGACTATGCGCGTGAAGGGCTGACGACGCTGGAAGAAGTTTTCCGGGTGGCGGGAGAAATTTAGCGTGAAAGCAGAGCGCAGATAGCCCATGCCCGTCTTCCACTACAAAGCCCGCAACACCCGCGGTGAATCGATAGAGGCCGATATCGAAGCCGCTTCCGCCGACGTGGTCGCCAGTCAGCTGTTCAATACCGGCGTCATACCCATCACCATCGTCGAGCAACAGGCGCACGTCGATCTGCTCGAGGGACTGCGTAAACGTCTGTTGATCGGCCGACCGACACTGGTCGACCTGATTCTTTTCGCGCGGCAGATGCATACCCTGATGCGCGCCGGCGTACCGATCATCCGCGCCATGTCCGGACTGGCCGACACCTCGCGCAATGTCACGCTTGCACAGGTGCTGCGCGAAGTCGTCACCAGTCTGGAAGCCGGCCACGACCTGGCCAGTTCTTTGTCACAGCATCCGGAAATTTTCTCGCCGCTGTTTATCAGCATCGTGCAGGTCGGTGAAAACAGCGGCCGACTCGATGAGTCGTTCCTGCAGCTGTCTGAATACCTGGAGCTGGAAAAAACCACCCGCGACAGCATCCGGTCGGCGCTGCGCTACCCGACCATCGTGATCGTGGCCATCGCTGCGGCGATTGCTATAATCAATCTTAAGGTGATCCCGGTGTTCGCCAAGGTCTTCGCCGGCTTTCACGCCGAACTGCCCACGGCCACCAAGATCCTGATCGCGACCTCGAACTTCACGGTGGCGTATTGGTACATCATGCTGGGCACACTGCTGTTGATTGTTTTCGGCGTGCGCGCCTATGTCAGAACCGACGCCGGTCGGTACCGCTGGGGCAAGGCCAAGCTGCGCCTGCCGATCGTCGGCAGCATCATCATGCGCGCCACGCTGTCGCGCTATGCGCGCTCCTTCGCCATGTCGACACGCTCTGGCGTACCCTTGATTCAGGCGCTGACCGTTGTCTCCAAGGCGGTCGACAACGATTATGTGGCGGACCGTATTCTGATGATGCGCAACGGCATCGAGCGCGGCGACACGCTGACGCGCACCGCGGCGGCCAGCGGCCTGTTCACGCCACTGGTCTTGCAGATGCTGAGCGTCGGCGAGGAAACCGGCGCCGTCGACGAGATGCTTTCCGAAGTGGCCGGCTTCTACGAGCGCGAAGTGGCCTTCGACCTCAAGAGCCTGAGCGAGAAGATCGAGCCGATCATGCTACTGGCCGTCGGCGCGCTGGTGTTGATGCTGGCAATGGGCGTATTCCTGCCTATGTGGGACTTGGCAGGCGCGGCGCGCGGCCACGGCTGAAGCTCGTGCTGGCCAACTGATGCGTGTTAGCGTTTATACCCGGAGCCTGCGATTGGGGCTCTGTTGTCAGGAATGTGCGGCAAGGCACAGTAATATGGTATGCGACGCCTTAGCATTGCAAGGTTAATAGCTTGCCGCGGCGGCAGCGTACTGGAGACGATGCTGGTGTTGGTTTTGGTAACGGTCCTGGTGTTGGTGGCCCTTGACCGGTCCATCACTCTGCGTGTCCAGGCTGAACGGATGGCGATGGAAGGGGTAGTGCAGTCTCTGCGAACCGCCGCAGTAGAGCGCGGCATGCAAGGGCGGATCTCGGGCGATCGCGGTAGCGCCGGTAACTTAGCCGGGACCAACCCGATGCTATGGCTGGCGCAGCCGCCCCTGAACTACCTGGGCGAATTGGCTGGCCCGGATCCTGCTACCATCCCTGGCGGGCAATGGTATTTTGACAGCGCCAGCCACTTGCTGCTGTACCGGGTGGAAGCCGATGCCTATTTCGACAGCCCCTTGCCCGGCGCGGCACGGGCCAGATTCAAGGTCGGCATGAATTCTGCCGATATTGGTCGCGACGGACATGAAGTACCGGGCGTCACAATCGAGACGGTTGAGCCCTACACCTGGCGCCGCCACCCGGCCAGTCTCAGTGCGTTGAAGATATGGGGTGTGTTGGGCACATCACCCTGAACAGGGTTTTTTCAGTGTGGAGAGTGCGGGCGGCTTTACAGAGTTTTTTATGACTAAAGGATAGGAGAGCTCCAATGAAACGTATGCAAACTGGCTTTACCATGATCGAACTGGTCATCGTGATCGTGATACTCGGCATCCTCGCCGCGACGGCGCTACCCCGGTTCGTGGATCTGGCCGGTGATGCGCGTGTGGCAAAGGCAAACGCCGCATTGGGCGCCATCAAAAGCGCGGCCAATCTCGCGCATGCCACCTCACTGGCGCAAGGCAAGGCCGCGGCCGACCCTATTACTATGGAAGGTACAAGCATCGCCATGGCGAACCATTACCCAACAACGGCCGCGGCCTCTATCATGACCGCAGCCGGCCTGACCGACGCTGCGAGCTATGACACCTCTGTGGCGGGAACAGTCTCCATAGTGGGTGGTTTGGCTGCCTGCAAAGCTGTTTATACAGCTCCCGCTAGTGATGGCACTTCACCCGGTTACAGCGGCCAGCTCGTTGCCGGTGATTGCTGATAACCCCATGACGTTCTTACGAGGACGGATTCTCGGCATCGATACAGTGCGCAATGGCGGGGTGTTCGCGCGAGCGGACACCCCGTCCTGTTGTGCTGTTTCCCCACATACTCTGAAGCGGATGCCTGCACCCCATCAGCAAACCATCGGTTTATTTAAGCTGCAATCGCCGGTAAGCTGACCCGTCCTCATTTGATGGCGATGCCAGTGCCACCCACGCCATACTCAGAATATCCCTCCTACCAGACCGGCTTTACCCTGGT
>JBGPWJ010000045.1:0-14054 GCA_041492115.1 Gammaproteobacteria bacterium | reverse complement strand
GGGAAAACACTTCCACCTAAACGCGCCGTCGATGACTATCTCAGCAATGCCGCGCCAATCCGTTCATTTAAGTTGCACAAGAGATTACTCAAGGAGCGCCTCCTGGAACATCGATGTTCGAATTGCCGCAACACCACCTGGCTCGGCAAACCTATTCCATTGGAACTTGATCACATCAGCGGAGATCGCAATGACAGCAGATTGGAAAATCTGCGGCTGCTGTGTCCCAATTGCCACGCACTTACACCTACATACCGCGGTAAAAACAAACGGAAGGCTTAGCTCGGGATTGCCACCACCCGAAGGTGCTGAGGTTTCCCCGAATTTGACTCCATTCACACTGGCGGTTTCCCAGCCAGGTGCTCAAGTTTTAAGTCCCTTGCGTCTACCAGTTTCGCCACCCGGGCAGGGAAATAGACGCACGCTAGTGTAACCGATAGCGCAGGGCTATTCATTATGCGCGCCCGAGATTATGAAGCCTGCGATCGCAGCGTGGAGATGACGGCTGCTGATTTGATTTCCCTCACCCTGGCCCTCTCCCACGGGGAGAGGGGACTCACAGTGTGAGAGGTGTAGTAAATCAGAGCTTGGCGAAATGAGATCTGCCGGAGTTGCCGAAGAATGGAGGCTAGGCCCGGAGTCGAACCGAGGTACGCGGCTTTGCAGGCCGCTGCATAACCACTCTGCCACCTAGCCGATTGCTGAACCCGCACCGGAGCGGGCTGCTGAAAATGGAAAACCCCGACTGGGTTGCCGGGGTTTCCAGATTTAGGATGTTTGGAGCGGGAAACGAGGCTCGAACTCGCGACCTCAACCTTGGCAAGGTTGCGCTCTACCAACTGAGCTATTCCCGCGTATTACTGGTCGCCCATTTTAACGGGCAATGCCTTAGTGTCAAGCGCCGTCGTGCGGCCTTCCGGCTGTTTTGGGCGGATTCAGCATCGGCCAGGCGGCGCGCAGATACATGAGCATGGACCACAGGGTCAGGGCGGCGGCGATCAGCAGCAGCGCCAGACCGACGGTGTAGGTGGGGAACGCGCCGATGGGGCGCTCATAGAGCAGCAGCAACACGGCTACCATCTGCGCCGTGGTCTTGAACTTGCCGATGATGGACACGGCAACCGTGGCACGCTTGCCGAGCTCGGCCATCCACTCGCGCAAGGCGGAGATGGCAATCTCGCGGCCGATGATGATCGCGGCGGGTATCGCGACCCAGATACTGGGATTGCCTTGCACCAATAACACCAATGCCACCGCCACCATCAGCTTGTCGGCCACCGGATCGAGGAAGGCGCCGAAGGCGGATATCTGATTAAGTTTGCGCGCCAGGTAACCATCCAACCAGTCGGTGACGGCGGCGAGCGCGAACACCAGCGCGCAGGCGGGATGCTTCCAGTCGCCGGGCAGATAAAACAGCAGCACCAATACCGGGATCAGCGCGATGCGCAGCAGGGTCAGGCTATTGGGGAGATTGAGATTCATCGTGATCAGCTGCGCTCGCTGTGCAGGGCATCGTAGATCAGTTGGGCCAGTTGTTTGCTGATGCCTTTGACCTTGGTCAGGTCCTCGACACCGGCGCGGGTCACTTCGCGCAGACCGCCGAATTGTTTGAGCAGTTGCTGGCGGCGCTTCGGGCCCATGCCGGCGATGCCTTCCAACACCGACGTGGTCCGCGCCTTGCCACGACGCTGACGGTGGGCGGTGATGGCGAAGCGATGGGCTTCGTCGCGGATCTGTTGGATCAGGTGCAGGGCCGGTGAGTGCGCGGGCAGTATAAGTGGCGTGTCGCGACCCGGCAAGAACAGCCGCTCCAGACCGGGCTTGCGGTCCGCGCCCTTGGCGATGCCGACCAACGTGATATCGCCGATCTGCAATTCGTCGAGCACCTGTTGCGCGGTGGAGAGCTGACCGCGTCCGCCATCGATAAAGAGTATGTCCGGCAGCCGCGCTTCGCCTTGCTTGAGGCGCGTGTAGCGCCGCGTCAGCGCTTGGCGCATGGCGCCGTAATCGTCGCCGGGTTCGACGCCTTCGATGTTGAAGCGCCGGTAATCGGATTTGCAGGGGCCTTCGCCATCGAACACCACGCACGAGGCCACCGTGGCTTCGCCCAGGGTGTGACTGATATCGAAGCATTCCATGCGCGCCGGCAGTTCATCCAGTTGCAGCGCCTCTTGCAACGCCCGCAGGCGCTGTGACATGCCCGCCTTGCTGGCGAGGCGCGCGTCCAACGCCTGTTCCGCGTTGGTCACCGCCAGCGCCAGCCAGCGCGCGCGTTCACCGCGGACCTTGTGGGTGATCAGGATAGTGCGCTTGGCGTGCTCGGACAGGACCTGCGCGAGCAGGTCGGCATCTTCCGGTTGCTGGTTGACCAGGATTTCGGTGGGCACCTCGCGGCTGAGGTAATACTGCGTCAGGAACGCCGTCAGGGTCTCGGCCGTGTCCATGTCGGTGCCATCGGGGAAATACGTCTTGTTGCCGAGATTGCGCCCGGCGCGGATGAAGAACACCTGCACGCAACCGACGCCGTTGCGCGCGACGCAGGCGACGATATCGAGGTCGCCACGCTCGCCGCTCACGTACTGGCGCTCCTGCACGCGCCGCAGGTTGGCGATCTGGTCGCGGTACAAGGCCGCCTGCTCGTAATCGAGCGCGGCGGCGGCCCGCTCCATGCGCGCCACCCAATCATCGATGACCTGACTGCTGCGGCCCTCCAGGAACAGCACCGTGTCATGCACGTCACGCTGATACGCCGCTTTGTCGATCAGGCCGACGCAGGGTGCGGTGCAGCGTTTGATCTGGTATTGCAGACAGGGCCGGCTGCGGCTGCGGAAGAAACTGTCTTCGCACTGGCGCACGCGGAACAGCTTCTGCAAGAGGTTCAGGCTGTCGCGCACCGCCCAGGCGCTGGGATAAGGTCCGAAGTAACGCCCCGCCGCGCGCTGGGGTCCGCGATGCAGCGAGAGACGCGGAAAGTCTTCTTTGGAAAGATGCAGATAAGGGTAACTCTTATCGTCACGCAGCAGGATGTTGTAGCGCGGTTTGTGTTCTTGGATGAGATGAAATTCCAGGATCAGCGCCTCGGTCTCGGTGTTGGTGACCGTGTATTCCATGGCCCGCATCTGGGTCATAAGCGCCTGGGTCTTGTCGGACAGGCCGCTGCTGCGGAAATAACTGCTGACGCGTTTTTTCAGATGGCGGGCCTTGCCGACGTACAGCACTTCACCCTGGGCATTCAGCATCCGGTAGACGCCGGGGTTGCCCGGCAGTGATTTCAGGAAGGCCTTGGCGTCGAAGGGGACGGCCGCTGCTCGTGCTGTCATGCCGGATCTCGACTAGTCACCGAGCAGATCGACGGCGCGTTCGAACACCGCGTCGAACATCGCCGGCGTGAGGCGGCGGGTATTGGTGTTGTAGCGGCTGCAATGATAGGAGTCGAGCAGCCGGCGCCCGTCTTTCAGACTGTGGCAGTTACCGTGGCCAAAGGGATACGCCTTGGCGCGCAAGCCGATGGCGCGCAATACGGCGCCGTGTGCGATGGAACCTAATGCCATGATTACAGTATCTTGTGGCAATACAGTGATCTCATTACTCAAGAACGAATTGCACTGCACTACTTCGGCGGTGGTGGGTTTGTTCTCCGGCGGCAGACACTTCACCGCATTGGTGATCCGACAGCGCTTGAGCCGTAGTTTATCGGTCGCAGATACCGACACTTCTCCTGTACTAAAACCGTACTTGAACAATGTCTTATAGAGTATTATTCCAGCATGATCTCCGGTGAAAGGTCGGCCCGTGGCATTGGCCCCATGCAGCCCTGGCGCCAGGCCGACAATCAGCAATTGCGGCTTGCTGACACCAAACGGCGGTACCGGCGCGGCGTGATAATCGGGAAATTCCCTCCGCACACTCGCCAGATGCCGGGCAAGGCGTGGGCAGGACTTGCAGGATTTATTGAACAGTGCCTTATCAGTCATAGCTATATGACACTTATCTAAGACACATATCGAAGGCGTATTCTGCTTTCACGCGAGCACACAAGGCGAGTTCAGTGGCCACGGCGTGGCCCTGGAGATTATCGTAACACGGGAAGTACGTCCGCCTGAGCGGCGGACGCTATTGCATGTTGCGCACGTCGATGACGCCGTGGCGGATCGCCAGATGCGCCAACTCAACCTCGGTGCGCACACCCAGTTTGCCGAGCAGGCGGTGGCGGTAGGTATTGATGGTCTTGGGGCTGAGGAACAGCTTGCCGGAAATTTCACTGACCTTCTTGCCCTGGGCAAGCAGCAGCAGCACTTGCATCTCCCGATGTGACAAGGCCTCGAACGGCGATACCTCAGTCTTGGTAAACTGCCCCAGTGCGAGCTGTTTGGCCAGCGCATCCCCAATGTAACGCTTGCCCTGAAACACCGTCCGTATGGCGTGACGCAATTCGTCGATGGTGCAGTGCTGGGTCAGGTAACCGGCCACGCCGTCGCGCAGCAGGCGGCTGGGGATCAGCAGATCCACATCGCTGGTGATCAGCAGCACACGCGCATCGGGACATTGCCGCAGCAACCGGCTGGCACCATCCAGGATAGCCACGCTCGGGCTGTTGACGTTGATCAGGACAATATCCGAACAGCCATTGCTGCGCGCCAGACGGATAGCCGTTTCACAATCTTCCGCCTCACCGACGACTTTAATGTCGGGCGAATCGGACAGCAGCCGGTGAATGCCGGCACGCAACAGTGCGTAGTCATCGACCAGGATCACGGAAATCATGGGAGTCATCGCCCGTTAATGGAGATAACCGGTCACACCACCTGACCGGGCCTTTGCCAGATTAGCGGCTAGGCCACTGGGAACTTGAGTTGTATGGGCGTCGTGCCCGGAGGAAACGCGCTAAGGCTGGTGGGTTTCGTTGATCATGCCGTGGCGGATCGCCAGGTGGGTGAGCTCGACATCGTTATCGACGCCGAGTTTTTCATAAAGGCGGTAGCGGTAGGTACTGACAGTCTTGGGGCTGAGACAGAGGCTGTCGGAGATCTGTTGAGTGCTCTGGCCCTGGGTCACCATCATCATCACCTGCATCTCGCGGCGCGAGAGCTTTTCCAGCGGCGAACGGTCGCCGCCCGGCAGGATCGAGAAGGCCATCTGGCGGGCGATGTCCGCCGCGATGTAGCGCTGGCCTTCAAATACCGTGTGGATGGCGGTGAGAATTTCTTCGACGCTGCTGCCCTTGGTGAGATAGCCGGCGGCGCCGGCCTCCAGCAGGCGTGTGGGAAACGGCTCATCGGTGTAGACCGTGACCACGATCACCTTGAGGTTGGGACACATGTGTTTCAGCTTGCGGGTGGCCTCCAGGCCGCCGATACCGGGCATGCTGATGTCCATCAGCACCACGTCCGGCTGGTGTTCCCTGACCATCTTGATGGCTTCTTCACCACTGCCCGCTTCGCCGATGACTTTAATGCCACGCGCATCACTGAGGATGCGTTTTATCCCTGTCCGCACCAGTTCATGGTCATCGACCAGCAGTACGTTGATCATTATAATTCTCCCCTTGCGCAGGTTAAGACATCCCTTCCTTAACCGCTGCTAACACCATACACCAAAGAGGAAAATAATTGTAGTCAACAAGCGCACGTGAGTTATGTAGGGGCGGGTCTCAGACCCGCCCAGTATGAGCTTGGAATGGTGCCGGACCTGGGCGTACCTTAATCCGCCTCTATATTTTTCGGGTCAGTGGCGCTATGCGCCACTGCTCAAGACGGCTGCGCCGCCTTGTCGAACCCGCCAATTGATATCCGGGGGTTCAAACCCCTCCCTGATATAGAGACGTGGTTCTTCCAAAATGGCGGAGAGGGAGGGATTCGAACCCCCGGACCCTTGCGAGTCAACGGTTTTCAAGACCGTCGCTTTCGACCGCTCAGCCACCTCTCCGGGGCTGCACAGGATACCCGAGGTACTGACGGATTGGCCAGCAGGACAAATGAACTGTCTGGTACATTCGGTTGTCACACCCATGTGTTAAGCTTCTGCCATTGCCGCAGAACGAGGAGGACTTTGATGAATCAATTTGACCGCGTGATCGCCCGCCCAGCCAGCACTTCGGTTCTGGCCACCAATAAAGTCATACGTAACACCTATGCCCTGCTCAGCATGACCTTGCTGTTCAGCGCCGCGTGCGCCGGCGTTTCCATGGCCGTGAATATGCCTTTCCCCGGCATACTGGTTTTTCTGATCGGGTCCTTTGGGCTGTCCTATCTGACGACTCGCTACAGCAATAGCGCGACAGGCCTGATCTTTATCTTCGCCTTCACCGGTTTCATGGGCGCCATGCTCGGACCCATCCTGAACATGTATGTGAAGGGCTTTTCCAATGGCACCGAGCTGGTGATGATGGCGTTGGGCGGAACGGGCGCGCTGTTCCTCGGGCTCTCCGGCTATGCGCTGACCACGCGCAAGAATTTCAGCTTCATGGGCGGAATGCTGTTCACCGGCGTGTGGGTGGCGTTCCTGGCCGGCATCGGCGCGATGGTGTTTCACATGCCCGGCCTGTCACTGGCGGTATCGGCGATGTTTGTCGTGCTGATGGCGGGCATGATCCTGTTCGAGACCGGCCAGATGGTGAATGGCGGCCAGACCAACTACATCATCGCCACCATCAGTCTGTACACCAGCCTGTTCAATCTGTTCCTCAGCCTGCTGCGTCTGCTCGGTGTGTTCGGTGGCAGAAACTGATCGACTCTAAATTGCAGCGGGCCGACAACCGGCCCGCTGCAACGTCACATACCAATCACTCGTCCAACAGCGTTGCCAGTAACTTCAACAACGGCTGGGAAACCGGCTCGAGCTTCTTGCGCATCAGCGAACCGATCGAATCCGTGCCGGAAAAAATCGGTCGCACGATACGCTGATCGCAGCAGGCCAGCGTCAGCATGGCGCTGAGCGGCGGCTGCAACCAGGGCGCCGCTCGCAGTGTTTCCTGCAGCGGTGCAGGGATATCCCCGCCTTCACCCGTACACCACGCCACAATCCGCGCGTGCAGTTCGTCCACATCGGCCGCCATTTCGATGGGCGGTTGCAAGCTGCCGAAGTACCAGGCCTGTGCGTCGAGCAGGGCCATCACCACATCTTGATTGGACGGCTTGCGCAATACCGCCTGACAGGCGCGCAGAAAGGTCTGCCCCGGTCCGAACAGACAGCGCAACACTTGCTGTGCGTAGGGATTGCCGGTCACGGCCAGCGCTTTCAATTCACTGTCCGCGCGCGGCCAATCGCGGTGCGCCGGCACAGGCTCGGGCAGATCATCCGGCGTCGCCAGCAGAAAGCCGATCATGAAGACATTCTTCTGCCGGCCCTTGTGCCAGATGCCCAGGCGCTCCTCGATGTTGATCAGTCCCGGCTGCAGCAACAGCCGCACCGTGCGGATGATGGTCATCGGGTCGACTTCGAAGGGCAGAAACTCCAGCAGGAATTCCGTCAGCACCCGACCCATCGAACCTGTCACCACACAATCACGTTCCAGCATGCGCCGCGCGATCTCGGCATCGGGCAAAGCCCACCAGGCCCGGCACGCCAGCTCGTCGGTCAGATTCGGCGAACAGGCCACCGCCACCACGGCCTCCGGTTCGCCGAGCATCAACAGCTCATCGAGATTACCGTGGCTGAGCTGGCCGATGCGCGTCCAACGTTTGAGGTACACTGGGTAACCGCCCGGCGAACCGAGCACCGCGCTCGACAGCAGTTCGCGCACGTAGCGCAGGTAGCGGTCGGCGCGGCAGTTGGGATTGAGTTTGATCTTCGCCTCGCCGTTCACGGAGAGGCCGCACACGCTGCAGGTGTTCTCGTCGATGCGGATCGCCTTGGCGTTGGCGAGCAGCACATTCAGGCGCAGAGAATCTTCGCTGGAGAGTTCCATGACAGACAACCTGGAATAAGTCTCGACTATAGCCTAGAGAAAGGCATCAGCCCAACTGCAACAGCGGATCAAGCCCGCCGCGATGCTCCAGGGCGGACAGTTCATCGTAACCACCGACGTGAGTCTCGCCGATAAATATCTGTGGTACGGTGCGCCGTCCGGTCAACGACATCATATTGCGCAGCTCGCCCGGATCGAGGTCCACGCGCACCTTGCGGATGCTGACGCCCTTGCTGCTCAGCAGGCGTTCGGCCATCACGCAATACGGGCACACCAGGGTGCAATACATCAGAACTTCAGGCATCGGACCGCGTCTCCAGGGGCAGCGCCCGCACAACAGCCGGCATTATACACGCCCGATCGCGCCCCCGGCTCCGCTCCGCCGCAACGCGTGACACCGGCTTAGCGCAGACCCCTTGCCGAGATTCGGCAAAATTGTGATAATGCGCGCCCACCATCCCGTACATTTATTTACGTGGCGAATTCTGTGGCAGGAGATACGTATGAATATGACTTACTATGAAACCGTGACCAAGCTGGAAAAGATGGGTGCCGACGTGGAATACGTGCAAGGTTGGATGGGCGGTTTTCTGCACAACCCCAAGCGCGAAGAGCAGCGCATCACGGACGGCTACACGGCAGGCTATGCGGATGGCTTGAAGGGCTCGACCGACAATGCCAAAAACTGGGTGAAGAAATAATTCTCACTGCATCCGGTTGCGGATAAAAAAGGCGGAACCGATGGTTCCGCCTTTTTTGTTGACTGTCATCAACCCAGCAGATCGTCCATCGATTTGCGCAGGTTCTTTACCACCTCCGGCGCGTCCAGTTCCATCACCTGATCGATCACCCAGCGGTTCAGTTCCTTGCCGCCCATAATGGTCTGGATGCGCTCCCCCAGGTAGCGGTAGAACGCATAGCCCGGCTTGTCATCCTTGAACTCGAAGGCGGCGTATTCGTCCATCCGTTCGTTGAGACGCTCGATGAACGACGCGGCGTAGTCACCCGGCCCGAACAGATCACTGAGATTGTCCTGAACATGCGCCGCGAGGCGCAGGCCCAGGGCATTGATGTAGTCACGGCGCTGCTCGCCATCCATACGCTCGTAAGCCAAGCGGTCGGCGACCTGCACCTGGAAGGCCAGATACTCGGCGATCACCGCCATGCGCTGACCGTCCGAGTCATAGACATAATCCTTGCCGTGCAGATTGATGGCCTTGTCCATGGCCAGACGCCAGGCGATATAGGCCAGTGCCTCGGCATTTTCCTTGAGAGATTTCGGGCTCTCGCTGCGCCATGTGCTTTTTATGCGTAATGCCACGGCAAAGACTCCTCGAATTGTACGGTTCTACCTGCCTGACATTATACCCGCCTGGACGCGCCGCCGCAGTGGTCACAGCCCGGCAAGCATGCTAAGTTTTGCGTACACATGCCGCATCGATCACTTATGCACGCGAATCTGAAAAGCCTCAGCGCCACCGTACAGCGCAATTGCCACATCTCGGATGCCCTGCATGCCCGGGATTACACGCTCTGCGTGTATCTGCTCAAGATGCGCGAATATTACCGCTGGGAAAAGGGCTACTCGTTCAAGGAAGCGCTGCCCAGCGCGGCGGTCGGCGACTGGGTGACCGCACGCGAGCAACTCTGGGAACAACTGGAAGCCTCGACCTTCGAATCCTTGCGCGTCGGTAATCAGCGCTATGATCCCTTCGACACCGAGCAGATCAATCAAGAGCTGCTGCCGCAGGGTCTGGTCTACAGCGCCGGTTACGGCGGCAACGCCCGGCCGCATTTCTTTCTCGGCAAATTACTGCGCGATGAACGCTTCGCGAGCTACACCATTCTGATTTCGGAAAAAGAATATGCCCGCGATCTGACCGCGCCGCCGGGCATGAGCTTGCAGAAAACCATCTTCATACGCCGCGAATCATTGCGCCGCATGCTCTGGGAGAAAATCGAGGAATCGCATTGGTACCAGTACGACAATGCCATGGCCCGCGCGATGGCATATTACGACTTCGAGCATAATCTGGAAGCCGCGCTGGACCAAATGACCGACAATGAGATTGAAGCGGTGATCCTGCACGAAATCGGCGAGGTGCTGGCCGGCGACGTGCTGGGCGAGGCTTGGCACGACATGCTGAAAGCGCTGCCGCACTCCAAGGCCGAGCTCATGGCGCGCGCGGTGCGCGACCATCTGGCCGATTGTCTCTCGACCCTGCCCGGCCTGCTCGAGACCGGTCTCCCGGCGCAACTGCATTTTTACTTTGCCAATATGAAGGCCATGCGCCGCGAGTTGTTCCCGAGCCTGCTGGATGCCTATCAGGCCTGGCATACGCAAGGTAATATCGATGCACTGAAAGCGCAGGTGCGCCGTGGCCGCACACACTGGCAGCAACTGGCGCTGCAGATGCTCACACAGCGCCACCCGGACGGCACTCCGGACCTGGCTGGCATCGAAGCGCTGGTCGAGGCGCAGCGGTTATAATCACACGGCCCGCACCCGATCTGCCGAACCCTGGAGCCCACATGCAGCCCCGCCCCATCCTGGACCCGTCCAATTACCGCCTTCATGAAGTCAAACCGCACAGTTTCATCTTCGAGATGCGCGACGCCCTGCCCGCTGAACTGTGCCGACAGATCATCCAGCGTTTCGAAGCCGCCGCGGACGAGCAATATCAGGGACTGATCGGCCAGACCCTGAACAAGGATCAGTCCATCAAGCGCTCCACCGATCTGGTGCTGAGCGGCAAGCCGCACTGGAAGGACATGGATCAGAACCTGTTCCGTTCGCTGGGCATCGCCATGCGCGAATTTCGCGAACGCTATCCTTTCTTCAAGGGCCCCTTCAAGGACATGGGTTACGCCATTCAGCGCACCAACCCGGGCGAGTTCTACCACTGGCATATCGACGGCGGCAGTCACGATTTCAGCCAACGCCAATTGGTGGCGATCTGGTATCTCAATGACGTGCCCGGCCCCGGCGGCACCACCGAGTTCTTATTTCAAGATATAAAAATCAAACCCGAAATAGGCAAGCTGGTGCTGTTCCCACCGTTCTGGACGCACGAGCACCGCGGTGCGATGCTTGAGCAAGGCGTGAAATACATCGCGACGACCTGGGTGTGCTTTGCATAGGACCATGCACGCCTCGTAGGGGTGGGTCTCAGACCCGCCCTGCATGAACTTGAGCCAGCGCCATCCCGGGCGGGTCTGAGACCCGCCCCTACGTCACGCCGGAATTTAAGTGAGCGCCATTCGATTCGGTCCTCGCGTTCATTTGCGGCTAATAAATTCAAAACCATTCGATCCAAATCAAGCGCCCTGCCAGCGCCAACACCACCAGTATGAAGATCGGACGAATCAGCGTGCGTCCATAACGGATCGCCGAATGCGCGCCAATATACGCACCGCTCATGACGGCCAAGCCCATCGACAATCCTAGCGTGAAATTGACACTGTTCAACAACACGAAGGTAAGCAGCGCAACGATGTTGCTGACGAAGTTCATCGCACGGGCGATTCCCGAGGCGCTGACCAGATCCGCCTTGAAAACCTTCATGGCCAGCGTCGTCCAGAACACCCCGGCACCGGGACCGGAGAAGCCATCGTAAAAACCCAGCAAGCCACCCACCGTCAGGCTCGCGCCTTTTCCTGGATTGATTCGGTCATTCGCCGCTGGCGCCTGCGGATGCTTGGGCCAGAGCGCATAGGCGCCGGCGGCGATGATGATCAGCGGCAGAATCTTGTTAAGTGCGACCGCGCTGAACAAGCGTGTCGCCAGCGCGCCGAGCAGTGCGCCTATAAAGGTGGCAATGATCGCGCAGCGCCACAGCGCCGGTTTGAACAGGCCCTTCGCCACATAGACACGCGCCGCGCTGAAGGTACCGAAACTGCCGGCGAGTTTATTGGTGCCCAGTGCGAGGTGCGGCGGTATACCGGCGGAGAGCAGCGCCGGCAGCGTGATCAGACCGCCACCGCCGGCGATGGAATCGATCACGCCGGCCAGAAACGCAGCCGCCAGCAATACGGGCGTGACGGAAAGGTCGATCGGGATCGGCATGGCGAGGCGCGCTTTTTATCCGGAAGAGGCAATAATACAATAGCCGCGCCCGCTGTCGTGCCGTATCGTTCCCCCACCACCCGCACAGGAACTTGCCATGCTGCTGCACATCCCAGGCGTCATCGCGCCCGAACAATTGCCGATCGTGCTCGACGCGCTCAGCCACGCCCGCTTCATTGACGGCAAGCTGTCCGCCGGCATGGCCGCGCGTCAGGTGAAGCGCAATGAGGAACTCGATCAGCACGACGAGATCGCCACCCACCTCAGCAAGATCGTCATCGGCAGCCTGTATCACAATCCGGTGTTCCGCAGCGCCGCCTTGCCGCAGCGCATCGCCACGCCGTTCTTCGCGCGCTACACCAAGGGCATGGCCTACGGCGATCACATCGATGACCCGGTCATGGGTTCCGGCGGTGAGCGTTACCGGTCCGATGTCGCGATCACGGTTTTTCTCAGCGATCCGGACAGCTATCAGGGCGGGGAGCTGGTGATCAATACCAGCTTCGGCCCACGCGCGGTGAAACTGCCGGCCGGCGATGCGGTGATCTACCCGGCATCGAGCCTGCATCATGTGGCGGAAGTAACGGAAGGTGTGCGGCTGGTGGCTGTGGCCTGGGCACAGAGTCTGGTGCGCGACCCGGCGCGGCGTGAGTTACTGCATGAATTGAATCAGGCGCGCGAGAAACTGCTACGCGAATCACCCGGCTGTGACGAAACGGCCCAGGTTGATCACAGCTATGTCAACCTGGTGCGGATGTGGAGTGAAACATAGGGAAAAGGGCAAAGAGAAAAGGGTAAAGCGAACGGCAGGTGGCCAGCGTCGCTTTACCCTTTTCTCTTTGCCCTTTTCCCTGCCTTATATTAATACCCGCCCTTACGACGGCTCTCCGGCACGCCGGCGATGCGGCCGCCTTGCTTGCTGGGGTCCATGGGGAAAAGATCGTAGATCGCCTTGGAATCGACAGTCCCGCCCCAGATTTCCTGCATCGCTTTGACGATGGTACGGGTGTTGGGATTCAGACCGCCCGCATCGAAATATTGTTCGCGCAGGAATTTGATCAGGTCCCAGTGCTTCTCAGTCAGCGTGATGCCTTCCTTCTCAGCCATGACCTCAGCCACGCGCTCGGTCCAATCATCCAGGTTGATGAGATAACCATTGTCGTTGGTCTCAAGGGTCTTGCCATCGACTTCGAGTGCCATTGTGCTACGCCTCCTCTAGAGTTGTTCCAGATAGTGCTGTTGAAAATTCAAGCTGCGTAATTTACAAAAAAACCCGCGGCATTACTACTACTCGTCGCCGCCACCCACCGCCTTGATGTCCTTGTGCGGCAGGAACAGCCCGCAACCGAGTGTGCGTCCCCGCCCCAGACCTTTCTGCTGCAGCAGGATAGAATCCTGCACGCTGAGTTCGGCCAGCATCAGGCTGCGCGTGAACAGCCGCTCACCGGGCAGGTCGATCTCGTGGCTGCGCCCGCAGAGCATTTTTCCGCAGTGCACGCCGAGCGCCTGCAGTTGCGCACTGATGGTACGCAGGAAAATCTCCTCATCCTGTTGCGCGTCGGCGATGACATAACGGGAAAACAAGGTGGTGATATTGCTCAGCAGTCGCACCTGCGCATCGAGCACTTTCAGCGGATGTCCGCCGACATCCAGTGTGGACCCGCTCAGTGCCCGGGTATCGGCGACACGTTCCTTGGGCACGCGCAGCTCCAGCCTGGTGCGCCGTGAGAGGTACAACAACGCATCGCCCTGACTGCCATCCGGGCGTATCCAGCCGTTGCCGGATTCGGCGCCGTAGATCATGTGTATGCCGGCGTCCTGTTCCGCATCCAGCCACGGCAGCGCGGCACGCAGCGCGCTGGACAAGGCATGGGTGTGTTGAATCGGCAGGCAACGGCAATCGATGTTGAACACCACATCGACGATGGTGTCAGGCACCTTGAACTGCTTACGCTCGCTGTTTTCTTGCCAGAACATGTCAGTTCACCGGCAGGCTGGCGTGAATCGAGTCGCGGTCGATCCACCAGTGGTCCTGCACCAGCACGTCGACCACGTTGCGCAGCCGCGGCAGAAACTGCGCCG
>JBGPWJ010000264.1:0-3550 GCA_041492115.1 Gammaproteobacteria bacterium | reverse complement strand
GATGCCCTAATCCAGGAAGCCATGACCGCCACCGGCGCGACCACCATTAAAGACATGGGCAAGGTCATGGGCCAGCTTAAAACTAAACTGCAGGGCCGTGCCGACATGGGCGCGGTGGGCGCAAAGATCAAAGCTCGTCTGGGCGGCTGATTATAATAATTAAACCGCCAAGGACGCCAAGAGCGCCAAGGTGATTGGATTGACCGCTGGAGATCGGACTCCGGACCCGTTGCCCAACCAAAGTAGAATTCCTACCCAGATTTCATGAAGTCTTGGTGTCCTTGGCGGTTCATGATTTTTTTCTTGGCTATAACTACACTGCATCATGGCCGGCAAGATTCCCCAGCAGTTCATCGATGAACTCATGACCCGCATCGACATCGTCGATGTAATCGATGCGCGCGTGCCGCTGAAAAAAGGCGGCCGCGATTACATGGCCTGCTGCCCGTTCCACAGTGAAAAGACGCCATCCTTCAGCGTCAGTCAGACCAAGCAGTTCTATCACTGCTTCGGCTGCGGCGCGCACGGCACGGCGATCGGCTTCCTGATGGAATACGAGCACCTGGGCTTTGTCGATGCGGTGCAAGAACTGGCCGGGCGCGTCGGCCTGACCGTGCCGCGCGAGGCGCTCGCGGCGGCCGACGATAGCGGTAACCAGGAACTCTACGACATCCTCGAACAGGCCGCCGCCTATTACCGTCGCCAGTTGCGCGAACACAGCGGTGCGGCGCGCGCGGTGGAATATCTGAAAAAACGCGGACTGAGTGGCGAGATCGCGGCGACCTTCGCCATCGGTTACGCGCCGCCGGGCTGGGACAATGTCCTCAAAGCGCTGGGCGGCGATGCGCAGCGCGAGCTGCTGCTGCTCCGCGCGGGACTGCTGATCGACAAACCGGAAGGCGGGCGCTATGACCGCTTCCGCGACCGCATCATGTTCCCGATCCACGACCGGCGCGGCCGCATCATCGGCTTCGGCGGACGCGTGCTGGACGACAGCACGCCCAAATACCTCAACTCGCCCGAGACGCCGGTGTTCCACAAAGGCCGCGAGCTATACGGCCTCTACTTGGCGCGCAACCGTGTGCGGCATCTTGCGCGGCTGCTGGTGGTGGAGGGTTATATGGATGTGGTCGCCTTGGGCCAGTACGACATCAACTACGCCGTTGCCACACTCGGCACGGCAACCACCAGCGATCATCTCGAACAGCTGTACCGCGCCACTGCGGAAGTCGTGTTCTGCTTCGACGGTGATCGCGCCGGCCGCGCCGCCGCCTGGCGCGCCCTGGAAACGGCGCTGCCGATCCTGCGCGATGGTCGGCAGGCACGCTTCCTGTTCCTGCCCGACGGCGAAGACCCGGACAGCATGGTGCGCCAGGAAGGCAAAGCGGGTTTCGAGGCGCGACTTGCCACGGCCACACCTTTATCCACATTTTTCTTCGACGAATTGGCCAAACAGGTCGATACCACCAGTGATGAAGGCCTTGCCCGGCTCAAGGAACTTGCCAAGCCTTTGTTGTCCAAGTTGCCAGAGGGCGCTTTCCGCCAACTGATGCTAGAACGCCTGGGTGGCATCATAGGTATAGACGCAGAAAAGTTGACTATGCTTATTGGTACGGGAAGCCCGCGCGAGAACAGGGCACCGGCGTCGCGCGTAGTGCGCAAGGTCTCTCAATCCACAGCAACCAAACCCTTGGTGCAACGTGCGATTGCCTTTCTCCTGCACCAGCCTGCGCTGGCGCAGCAGGCGGGAGACCCGCGCCGCCTAGCGGGTTTGGAGGTCGCCGGCGTACCCTTGCTGGTTAAGCTGTTGGAGCTGCTGCAGGCTCGGCCGCAACTGAGCAGCGGGGCGGTACTAGAGCACTGGAGGGATACTCCAGAGGCAGGATCGCTCATGAAACTCGCCACCCGGCCACTGGAAGTCCCCGAGGACGGCATGGCTGCCGAATTTGCCGGCACCCTGGAACGCCTGGAAGTACGCTTGGACGATCAGCGCGAGGAGCAACTTTTAAGTAAGGGGATGAATGCCTTAAGTGCCGAGGACAAGGCCGAGTTAGAGCGCGTGCGGACGTCCAGAAATGCGCGGGGCCGGACCGGCAAGGCGTAATTGAACTGGAAAGCACTGAGAGCGTTGACTATACTGGTCGATTAAATTTGCTGCCGACCCCGACGCGGCCCATCACCGCAAGAGTCACTATGAATCAAGATCAAGCGTCCCAGTTGAAATTGTTGATCGCCAAAGGCAAGGAACAGGGCTATTTGACCTATTCCGAAGTCAACGATCATCTTCCCGACGATATCGTCGATCCCGAGCAGATCGAAGACATCATCAGCATGATCAACGATATGGGTATCACGGTGCACGAGATCGCGCCGGATGCCGATACGCTGATCCTGACCGATGCCGCCGCGGTCGCCGATGACGATGCCGCTGAGGAAGCCGCCGCCGCACTCGCCACCGTCAACAGCGAGTTCGGCCGCACCACCGACCCGGTGCGCATGTACATGCGCGAGATGGGCACGGTGGAACTGCTCACCCGCGAGGGCGAAATCGAAATCGCCAAGCGCATCGAGGACGGCCTCGGTCAGGTACTGTCCGCGCTCGCCACCTATCCTGAAACCGTCGGCGAGTTGCTGCGCGAATACGCCAAGATCGAGCGCGCCGAGATCCGCCTGTCGGATGTCATCAGCGGCTTCATCGATGCCGAACCCGCAGTAGGCGAAGCGCCCCTGCCCGTCGCATTGAGTGAAAGCGCAACGACCGCCAAGGCCGACGGCGACAGCGACGACGACAGCGACGATGAAGAAGAGAGCAGCGACGACGAGGCCGAGCCGCTCGATACCGGCCCGGATCCGGTCGAAGCCCGTCGCCGCTTCGAAGACCTGAACGCATTGTTCACCAAGGCCGTGGCCACCGCCGCCAAGCATGGCAAGAGCCACCCGCGCACCCAGAAACTGTTTACCGAAAGCGCCGAGAGCTTCATGCGCTTCAAGCTGGTGCCGCGTCTGGTCGACCGTCTGACCGTCAACCTGCACGAGATCGTCGCGCGCATCCGCACCCACGAGCGCGTCATCATGGACATCTGCGTCGGCAAGGCGCACATGCCGCGCAAGGACTTCATCACCTCGTTCCCCGATAACGAGACCGATCTCGGCTGGCTCACCAAACAGATCAAGGCCGGCAAGTCCTACTCTGCCGTGCTCGCGCAGTACGAAGATGAAATTCTGCGTGCCCAGAACAAGCTGGTGCAGGTCCAGGAAGAAAGCGGTCTGTCGATCGGCGGCATCAAAGAAATCAACCGCCGCATGTCCATCGGCCAGGCAAAGGCGCGCCGCGCCAAGAAGGAAATGGTCGAGGCGAATTTGCGCTTGGTGATCTCCATCGCCAAGAAGTACACCAACCGCGGCCTGCAGTTCCTCGACCTGATCCAGGAAGGCAACATCGGCCTGATGAAGGCCGTGGACAAATTCGAATACCGCCGCGGCTACAAGTTCTCGACCTACGCGACCTGGTGGATCCGTCAGGCCATCACGCGTTCGATCGCCGACCAGG
>JBGPWJ010000146.1:0-6759 GCA_041492115.1 Gammaproteobacteria bacterium | reverse complement strand
CGCGCCACTTTCCCGGCCGGCACCGTGTCCGGTGCGCCCAAGGTGCGCGCCATGGAAATCATCGACGAACTCGAACCAGTGAAACGCGGCATCTATGCCGGCGCCGTGGGCTATCTGTCCTGGTACGGCAATATGGATACCGCTATCGCGATCCGCACCGCCGTGATCAAGGACGGCACACTGCACATCCAGGCCGGCGCTGGCATCGTGGCGGACTCGGTGCCGAAATACGAATGGATGGAAACCATGAACAAGGGCCGTGCAGTGTTTCGTGCGGTGACGCAGGCGGAAGCCGGCATAGACGGCGCCCATCGGTGAGGACACGACCGTGTTGTTGATGATCGATAACTATGATTCCTTCACCTACAGCCTCGTCCAGTATTTCGGGGAGTTGGGTGCGGACGTGCATGTCTACCGCAATGACAAGATTACCTTGGATGAGATTGAGCGGCTCGCGCCGGAGCGCATCGTGATTTCGCCGGGCCCGTGCACGCCGAATGAAGCCGGCATTTCCGTACCGGCGATCAAGCATTTCGCCGGCAAGCTGCCGATCCTGGGCGTGTGTCTCGGTCATCAGAGCATCGGTCAGGCCTTCGGCGGTCAGGTAGTGCGGGCGCGTGAGGTGATGCACGGCAAGACCTCGCAGATTCATCACTTGGATGGTGGTGTGTTCAAAGGTCTGCCCAAGGTGTTCGAGGCGACGCGCTATCATTCATTGGTGGTGGCGCGTGACAGTCTGCCTGAGTGTCTGGAGATGACAGCCTGGACGCAAAATCCGGATGGCAGCATCGATGAGATCATGGGCCTGCGCCACAAGACGCTGGCAGTGGAAGGTGTGCAGTTCCATCCCGAGTCGATACTGACTCAGCACGGGCATGACTTGCTGCGGAATTTTTTGAAAATAAATTAACCGCCAAGGACGCCAAGAACGTCAAGAATGACTGAATAAAAATC
Organism: Gammaproteobacteria bacterium; assembly: GCA_041492115.1. Lineage (GTDB taxonomy): Bacteria > Pseudomonadota > Gammaproteobacteria > JBBQDK01 > JBBQDK01 > JBBQDK01. Next base: position 5,805 of record JBGPWJ010000146.1, on the reverse strand, counting down.
TTGGCGTTCTTGGCGGTTCAAATAAGGTATTAACAATGGACATGCAAGCAGCCCTGCGCGCAGTCACCGAACGGCGCGATCTTTCCGCGCAGCAGATGAGCGAGGTGATGCGCCTGATCATGACTGGCCAGGCGACGCCGGCACAGATCGGCGGGTTTCTGATCGGCCTGCGCATGAAGGGCGAGACGGTTGACGAGATCGCCGCGGCGGCGCAGGTGATGCGTGAACTGGCAACACAGGTGCCGGTGCGGGGCGAGCACCTGGTCGATACCTGCGGCACAGGCGGCGACTCCGCCGGCACGTTCAATATCTCCACGGCCAGCGCCATCGTGGTCGCGGCCGCGGGTGGGCGCGTGGCCAAGCATGGCAACCGTTCGGTATCAAGCAAGTCCGGCAGCGCCGACGTGCTGGAAGCGGCCGGGGTGAATCTCGATCTGACGCCGGAGCAGGTGGCACGCTGCATTGAGGACCTTGGCGTAGGATTTCTTTTCGCACCCAAACACCACAGCGCCATGAAGCACGCCATTGGTCCGCGCCGCGAGATGGGCGTGCGCACGCTGTTCAATCTGCTCGGCCCGCTGACCAATCCGGCGGCTGCGCCCAATCAGGTGCTAGGGGTCTTCAGCGCTGATTGGGTCGAGCCGCTCGCGCTGGTATTGCAGCGCCTCGGCAGCCGTCATGTGCTGGTGGTGCATGCCGAGGACGGACTCGATGAGATCAGTGTCGGCGCACCTACCCAGGTCGCTGAGCTGCACGATGATACGGTGCGCACCTACCGCATCGAACCGGAACAGTTCGGCATGCAGCGCAGTGACATCGGGTGCTTGAAAGTGGCCGATGCCGTCGCGAGCCTGGCAATGATTCGCCAAGTGTTCACGGGTGAGCCGGGCGCTGCATCGGACATCGTCGCGCTTAATGCGGGCGCGGCGATCTATGTCGCCGGGCTGGCCGACACACTGGCGGCGGGTGTGCACCGCGCTCAGGACGTCATCGGCAGCGGCGCGGCACTGGCCAAGTTCGATGCGCTGGTTTCATTTACCAAAAATATATCCTGAGTCTGATGCAATGAGCACACCTGACATCCTGCAAAAGATCCTCACCCGCAAGGTCGAGGAAATCGCCGAGCGCAGCGCGCGCGAGGACATCCGCGCCTTGACGCAGCGTTGCGCCGGTCTACCGATGCCGCGCGGTTTCGTCGCCGCCATCGAGCGGCGCATTGCGGCCGGCACACCGGCGGTGATCGCCGAGATCAAGAAGGCTTCACCTAGCAAGGGTGTGCTGCGCGCGGATTTCAATCCGGCAGCGATTGCCGCTGATTACGCGCGGCACGGCGCGTGTTGTTTGTCGGTGCTGACCGACCGGGATTTTTTTCAGGGCTCCGAGGATTACCTGCAGCAGGCGCGCGCCGCCTGCACGCTGCCGGTGCTGCGCAAGGATTTCATGATCGATCCCTACCAGGTCTATGAATCGCGCGCCATGGGTGCGGATTGCATACTGCTGATCGTGGCGGCGTTGGACGATGCCCTGATGTTGGAACTGGCGCAACTCGCTCGGCATCTGGATCTGGATGTGCTGGTCGAGGTGCATGACGCCGGGGAGTTGGAGCGGGCGCTGGCATTGCCAGTGCGGCTGATCGGCATCAACAACCGCAACTTGCGCACCTTTCATACTGATCTCAGCACCACGCTCGATTTGTTGCCCGGCATTGGTGCTGACCGTATCGTCGTAACCGAGAGCGGGATCATCGCTCAGACGGGTGTGGCACTGATGCGTGCGCGCGGCGTCAATGCCTTCCTGGTCGGCGAGGCTTTCATGAAGGCGGCGTCGCCGGGTGAGAAGCTGGCGGAGTTGTTCGGGTGGATCAACTTGTAGGGGCGGGTCTGAGACCCGCCCCTACGGGAATCATCCGCAGCAGACGCTTACCGCGCGCCGAACACCACCATGGTCTTGCCCTTGACGCCGATCAGGTGCTGCTCTTCCAGCGTCTTCAACACCCGGCCCACCATCTCGCGTGAACAACCGACGATGCGGCCGATCTCCTGACGGGTGATGCGGATCTGCATGCCATCGGGGTGGGTCATGGCGTCCGGTTCTTTGGTCAATTCGAGCAGGGTGCGCGCGACGCGGCCAGTGACATCCATGAAGGCGAGGTTGCTGACCTTGCGGCTGGTGTTGCGCAGACGCGTGGCCATCTGGCCGGCCATGGCGAAGAGGATATCCGGGTCATCCTTGGCGACCTGACGGAAGCGGCTGTAACTGATCTCGGCCAATTCGCAGATGCTGCGCGTGCGCACCCAGGCACTGCGGCCCTGCTGTTCCTCGAACAGGCCCATCTCGCCGAAGAAGTCACCCTTGTTGAGGTAGGCCAGCACGATCTCACGGCCGTCGTCTTCTTCGATCAGGACCGACACCGAGCCGCTGACGATAAAATAGAGCACGTCGGATTTGTCGCCGGCGTAGATGATGACGCTCTTGGTCGGGTAGCGCCGCCGGTGGCAGTGCAGCAGGAATTTGTCGATGGATGGGTTGCCGGTGCCCTTCGGTGTAGCGAGTGCCATGGTGCTTATCCCCTTGTCGTCATCGCGGCAGGAATCGGTGTGCGGCGACGGATCTGCGCGGCTTGCTTAAGGTTCATCAGATTATTGATTCAGTGTCGGCAGGTCGTCCGTCGGGACGCCCCTGCAGCGCCATGTTGAACTGTGTTAACCTTCATTTCAACCGTAAGTCGAGGTTCATTGTATGAAAGCGCGCGTCAAATGGGTACAGGATGTCACCTTCATGGGTGAATCCGGCAGCGGCCATGCGGTGGTCATGGACGGGCCGCCGGAGGATGGTGGCCACAATCTCGGCGTGCGTCCCATGGAGATGCTGCTGCTCGGCATGGGTGGCTGCACTGCCTTCGATGTGGTACATATTCTCAAGAAGGCCCGCCAGCCGATCAGCGACTGCGTGGTGGAACTGTCCGCGGAACGCGCCGCTACACCGCCCAAGGTGTTCACCAAAATCCATGCGCACTTCATCGTCAGCGGCAAGGGCCTGACCGAGGCACAGGTGAAGCGGGCCGTGGAATTGTCCGCCGAGAAATACTGTTCAGCCTCGATCATGCTCGGCAAGATGGCGCAGATCAGTCACGACTTCGAGATCGTCGACGCCTGAGTATCCGGCGCCGGCGCAACGCTGTTTCCTCAATATCGGATCGACGCCATGTCCGACATCGCCCAGACCTTCGATCAACTGGTGGCCGATTACTACCACGCCTGGTTCAATTTTCATCCCGAGGCCGCGGTGGATGTCGGTGTGCCGGGACACGAGGCCCGCCTCGCGCCGTATGATGACGACGCCATGGGTGCGCTCGCCAGCCTGCACGAGATGCTGCTGTGCGGGCTCGACGAGCTGGATGAGCGGGTGCTGGATGCCGAGCGGCGCCTGAATTATCAGGTGCTGCGCGGTGCTGCAATCATCGAACATCACGCCATGCTGGAGCAGGATTGGCGGCATCGTGATCCGGTGCGCTTCCTGCCGGTCAATGCCATCTATCAGCTGACGGTGCGGCCGGTGGCCGATCTGGCTGCGGCACTCAGCGGCCGGCTTGCGGCCATTCCCGATCATTTACGCGGTGCACGCGCGCATCTCGACGAGATGCCGGAGCTGATTCCGCCGCTGTGGCTGAATTCGGCGCTGGCCGAGGCGCGGGCCGGCGCGGAGTTCATCCGCGCCTTGCCCCAGTCCTTGCAAGTGGCGCAGGCCTTTCCCAATGCCGTGCGACTGACCGCCCTTACCGATGAAGCGGCGCGTGCATTAGTGGAGTTCGCGCATCATCTTGAGACTGAGATCGGTCCGCGCGCGGGCGGTGATTTTGCCTGCGGACGCACGCACTTCGAGCGGCTGCTGGGCATGCAGCATTTTCTGACCGTGGATGCCGACCAGTTGCACGCCTTTGGCCAGCGCCTGTTCGATACGACACTGGCCGAACTCAAGCTGGCGACCCAGGCACTGCGCGGTGATGAGGACATCGCGGCACAGACCGCGCAACTTAAGGTCGATCACCCGTCATTGGATGATTTGCTGCCGACCTACCGGGCGCAGATGCTGGCAGCAAAGCACTTTGTTGAACAGCATGAGCTGGTCACCGTGCCGGCGCCGCAGGAACTGCGGGTGGTGGAGACACCGCAATTTATGCGTCACCGCATTCCGTTCGCCGCGTATCTGGAGCCGGCGCCCAATGATCCGGCGCAGTGCGGCTATTACTACGTCACGCCGCCGCGCGATGCCGCTGAGCTGGGCGAGCACGACCACCCCGGCCTGATGCATACCTGCGTGCACGAGGCCTGGCCGGGCCATCATCTGCAGTTCGTCACCGCGAATCTGCAGCCACAGGCAAGCAGCTTGCCGCGGTTGCTGAATCGTTCCGCGACGCTGTTCGAAGGTTGGGCGCTGTACTGCGAGCAGTTGATGCACGAACAGGGCTTTCTCAACCGACCCGAGCAGCGTTTCGTGCTGCTGCGCGATCGCTTGTGGCGCGCATTGCGGGTCATGCTCGATGTCGAGTTGCAGTGCCGCGGCCTGGGCGTCGAACAGGCCGCGCAACGCATGCAGGCGGCGCTCGGGTTTCCGTATTCCCAGGCGCTGAGTGAGCTCGCCTGGTATACGCGCGCGCCGGGCACGCCGATGGGCTATGCCGTCGGTTGGGCGCTGATCCTGGCGACGCGACAGCGCCTGCAGGCCAGGGACGGTTTCAATCTGCGTGATTTTCACGATCGCCTGTTGGCGCCGGGTTCGATCGGTTTGCCGCTGGTATTGCAGCATGCCTTCGGCCCGGCACTGTGGCGGGAGGTGCAGACCGAGGTGTTCACGCCGGCAGTGGCCGGGTAATTTCCGGCGTCCTCGGTCCGGCGGGAAAATCAAGCGCGCGTTGCTATCCCCTTGCCGGGCAAAATGATGGATAATCGCGCGCGCCGGTTCGGCCGGTGGATTGTTAGATTGCGTTAGGGCGGAGGTGCGGATGGGCAAGATCATGAAGAAGCTGAAGCTGCATGGCTTCAACAACCTCACCAAGACGCTGAGTTTCAATATCTACGATATCTGCTACGCCAAGACGCCTGCGGCGCGCCGCGACTATATCGAGTACATCGACGATGCCTACAATGCCGAGCGCCTGACCCAGATCCTGACCGATGTGGCCGACATCATCGGCGCCAACATCCTTAATGTCGCGCACCAGGATTACGACCCGCAGGGCGCCAGCGTCACCATGCTGATCTCCGAGGAGCCGATCGCCTCGCGGCACCTCTCCAATGATGAAGAGCCCGGGCCGTTGCCGGATGCCGTGGTCGCGCACCTCGACAAGAGCCACATCACGGTGCACACCTATCCGGAGAGTCACCCGGACAACGGCATCAGCACCTTCCGCGCCGACATCGACGTGTCCACCTGCGGGCGCATTTCGCCGCTGCGCGCCCTGAACTACCTGATCCACAGTTTCGAGTCCGATATCGTCACCATCGACTACCGGGTGCGCGGCTTTACCCGCGACATCAAAGGCAAGAAGTTTTTCATCGATCACAAGATCAACTCGATCCAGAACTACATCGCGCGCGACACCCGCGAGCGTTATCAGATGATCGACGTCAACGTTTATCAGGAAAACATCTTTCACACTAAAATGCTGCTCAAGGAATTCGAGCTGCAGACCTACCTGTTCGGGATCGGTAAGGACGAACTGGAGCCGGTCGAACTGCGCAAGATCCGCCAGCGCCTGCGCCGCGAGATGGCGGAGATTTTCTATGGACGGAATCTGAAGAAGGG
>JBGPWJ010000229.1:0-4411 GCA_041492115.1 Gammaproteobacteria bacterium | reverse complement strand
GCCATCACACGCAACGGCCGATGGCAGCTGCTACTCTGATTCCTTGATCACACCAAATCCTGCCGGCGCCGGTAATCGTACACGCGTTCGATGAAGTTCTCGCGTAACGCCGGGTCGGCGAGCCGGTCTTCCTCTTCGACGGGCAGTAGCGGCTGGAGGTCCATGAAGGCGCGTGCGTACAGGCCGGCGGTGGTTGCGACTGAGGGAAAGACCTCCACGCCTTCCATGCCACAGCTCGGCGAACGGCTCTTGAGGATGTAGCCGCTGATGCCATCGAGTTCGCGCGCCATGCGTGCACCGTAGGCGCTGAGTTTGTCGGTGACATCAAGTGTGGGGTCGTCCACGCAGACTGCACGCGGCGAACGCGGGTCGCCGACCAGCTTGATCGGCTTGCGTGGCACCCCAAGACCGATGGCGACTTCGGGGCAGATCGGCACGAACTCGAAGTGCCGGCCTACTGTTTCGATGATGTAGGCGTCGCGTTTGTGGCCACCGTCGTAGCGCACGCGCTCGCCGAGCAGGCAACTGCTGATGCCGATGCGGATCGGCGCGGTCTTGCCGCGCGCGTTCATTGCTTGGCGCCGTGCGACAGTGCGCTCCGTCGACTGTTGGCAGCGGCCTGCACGACCTGTTGCGGGTTCCAATCTGCGTCGGTTCCCGGCCAGCCCTGCGCATGCTGTACCACCAGCGCGGCGAGCATGTCGATGTGCGCCGGGCTGTCATTCAGCGCCGGAATATAGTGATACTCGCCGCCTCCCGCATTCAGAAAAATGTCGCGGTTCTGTAGCTCGATCTCTTCCAGAGTCTCCAGGCAGTCGGCCGGGAATCCCGGACACAGCACGTCGACACGCTGCACGCCGGCCGCACCCCACTCGCGCAGTGTCTGATTACAATAGGGCTTAAGCCATTCCTCGCGGCCGAAGCGCGATTGGAATGTCAGCAGCCAGCGCGCATCAGTCAAGCCGAGTTGTTCGGCGACCAGGCGCGCAGTCTTGTGACATTCGCAGTGATAGGGATCGCCGGCCAGCAGATAGCGTTTCGGCAGACCGTGGAAGGAGAACATCAGGCGCTCCGGTTCGCCGTGCGCTGCCCAGTAGGCGCGCACGCTGTCGGCCAGCGCGCGTATGTAGCCGGGGTTGTCATGGTAGTGATTGATGAAGCGCGTTTCCGGTTGCAGGCGCCAAGTTTTGAGAACAGCGGCGACGGCATCGAAGGTCGAGGCCGTGGTGGTCGCCGAGTACTGCGGATAGAGTGGCAGTACCAGCAGTCGGCGCGCGCCGGCCTGACGCAATTCATCAAGAGCCGCCGCGATGGACGGGTTGCCGTAGCGCATACCGAGCGCCACGCGTACCGGTCCTTTGCAACGCCGCTCCAGTGATAGTTGCAATGCGGCTGCCTGGCGCCGCGAGATTGCCAGCAGGGGCGAGCCCTCATCGGTCCACACCTTGTGGTAGGCGTGCGCCGCGTGCCGCGGCCGGATGCGCAGGATCACGCCGTGCAGCGCCAGCCACCAGATCAGGCGCGGTGCTTCGATGACGCGCGGGTCGGAGAGAAACTCGCCGAGATAGCGCCGCAATGCCGCCGGCGTCGGCGCGTCGGGTGTGCCGAGATTGGTGAGGAGGACGCCGGTGCACTCGGCCGTGCCGTGGCGGTAATCCGCGTTGTCCTGATAGTTGCTCATGCTGCTCCGTGATGGCGACGGCTGTGTGAGAGCCCGTGAATGTTCAGGTCTTCTGTTGCCCGCCCCAGCCCAGTTTCACGCGCAGGATTTCAAAGTAATCGTGACCGGAGGGATGGATGAGACGGAGCTTGCGTTCCTTGCGGCGAATGAACACCCGGTCGCCGGGCATCAGGCGCAGGTTGATCTGACCGTCGCAGGTGACCTGCGCCTGGGTGTGGGTGCTGTCATTGATGATGATCTCGATTTCGCTGCTGGCCGCCACCACGATCGGGCGATAGCTCAGGGTGTGCGGACAGATCGGCACCAGCACCACGGCATCCAGCGCCGGGTGCAGAATCGGTCCGCCGCCCGATAAGGAATACGCGGTGGAACCGGTGGGCGTGGCCACGATCAGACCGTCGGAACGGTGCGTGTTGACGTAGTGACCGTCGATAAAGGTTTCCAGCTCAATCATGCGTGCCACTTCCCACTTGTGGATCACGATGTCGTTGAGGGCATCCGCGGCCCCGACACGCTGGCCATCGCGCTCGATGTGGGCCTGCAACATCAGGCGGTCTTCGCTGCGATAGTCGCCGCTGAGGATGGCATCCAGCGATTGTGTCATGGTCTCGCGCGACACGTCGGCGAGAAAACCCAAGCGGCCAAGATTGATGCCAAGCAGTGGCACGTCGTGATCGGCCAGTGAACGCGCCGCATTCAACATCGTACCGTCGCCGCCGACGATGATGGCCAGATCGCAACGCGCGCCGATGGCCGACCGCTCCGCAGTTTCCAAACCATGATCGGGCAGCAGCTCGGCACTGTGTGCGTCGAGCAGCACATGGCGCTGATGGGCCTTGAGATGGTTGCTGAGGGTCTTGAGCGTATCGGCGACCCCGGGGTCGCCGTATTTTCCGATCAAGCCGATGGTCTGGAAAGGGATGTCCGGCATGGCAGTTAGGTTGGAAATTTCAGCAAAACTATCATGTCGTGAGGGGCTCGCCAACAACTGTACAGCAATGCGGCAACAATGAGGTGAGTAATAGTGCCGGTTGCGGGTTGTTTGTGTGTAGCTTGGCACTCTATAATTGCGAGTGCTAAATACTTGATACAGGTGGCTGCGGTTCGGGTTCATATGTCTGATATCACGCCAAAAAAGGTCTTGAGTGAGCGTGCCCAGCACCTCTTGCGGGTGCTGGTGCAGTGCTATATTCAGGAAGGCCAGCCGGTCGGTTCGCGGATGCTGTCGCGGGTGACCGAGCTTGAACTGAGTCCCGCCACCATCCGCAATGTGATGGCCGACCTGGAGGAAATGGGCTTTGTTCACTCACCGCATACCTCGGCCGGTCGCGTACCGACCGTGCAGGGTTACCGCTTGTTCGTGGACAGTCTGCTGACCGTGGCGCCGCTGCAATCGGCGGACGTGGCAGCGATCAAGCAGCAGTTGGCGCCGGATCTCGCGCCGCAGGACCTGATCGAGTCGGCTTCGAATATGTTATCGGGTATCAGCCGCATGGCCGGTGTTGTCACCATGCCGCGCCGTGAACATCGGGCCCTGCGTCAGGTGGAATTCCTGCCGCTGTCTGACAACCGCGTGCTGGCCATCCTGGTGATGAACGAGCGGGAAGTGCAGAACCGTGTCATCCACGTCGGCCGCGCCTACAGTGCTGCGGAGTTGCAGCAGGCCGCCAATTACCTGAATTCCGAATTTGTCGGCAAGGATATCGCAACGGTGCGGCAGAAGCTGTTGCAGGAGATGCACGACACCCGCGAGCGCATGAACAGCATGATGCAGGCGGCGATCGAAATGGCGGAGCAGGTATTCCCGCTGGAGACCGACAACGACGATTACGTGCTGGCCGGGCAGAACAATCTGATGGACTTTGCCGAGCTGTCCAATGTCGACAAGCTGCGCGTGCTGTTCCAGGCATTCAATCAGAAGCGCGACCTGCTGACGCTGTTCGACCAGTGCGTGCGCGCCGAGGGCGTGCAGATTTTCATCGGTGAGGAATCGGGCTACAAAGTGCTGGATGAATGCAGCGTGGTCACCGCGCCCTACAGTGTGAACGGCAAGATACTCGGCGTGCTGGGCGTGATCGGTCCGACGCGCATGGCCTATGAAAGAGTCATACCGATCGTCGATATGACCGCAAAACTGCTCGGCGCGGCCTTGAATCAGCGCGGCTGATGCCGCATATAGTGAGCTTCGAGTCTTGCCGCATCGCTCAATCAATAAGTCCCCTCTCCCGGAGGGAGAGGGAGTCACAGCAGTGGTGCAGGAGATTTCAGTAGGAATCTTCGCAGTCATATTTTATGAATTTGTTTTCGTTTTGGAGAAGTCGCATGTCGGATGAACAAGTTGTAAATCCTCTCGATGAATCGGAGCTGGGTGCCACGCCGCCGTCCTCCCATGAGGAATTGACCCTGCTGCTGGAAGACGCGCGCAACAAGGTGGATGAGCATTGGAACCAGGTGTTGCGTTTGCAGGCCGAGATGGAAAATCTGCGCAAGCGCGCGGCACGCGATCTGGAAAGTGCCCACAAGTTCGCCCTGGACCGTTTCGTCGCCGACCTGCTGCCGGTGAAAGACAGCCTGGAGCTGGGCTTGGCCGCGGCGCAGGACAGCAGCGCGGGCGCGGTGCAAAAACTGCGCGAAGGCACCGAGCTGACGCTCAAGATGCTGTCCCAGGTACTGGAGAAATTCGGCGTGCGCGAGATCAATCCCCAGGGTGAGCCGTTCAACCCCGAATTC
>JBGPWJ010000252.1:0-3848 GCA_041492115.1 Gammaproteobacteria bacterium | reverse complement strand
CCGTCGGGCGGATACCGCGCCAACGACTGGCACCGGCCTTGCCCAGCGAGCGCAGGTTGTGTTCGGCATTGCCGACTTCACCGATGGTGGCTTTGCAGTCGATGTGAATCTTGCGCATTTCGCCGGACCGCAGTCGCAGCGTTGCGTAGCTGCCATCGCGCGCAACCAGCTGCACGGTGGCGCCGGCACTGCGTGCCAGCTGCGCGCCCTTGCCGGGCTGCATCTCGATGCAGTGAATCTGGGTACCGACCGGGATGTTGCGCAGTGGCATGGCATTGCCCGGCTTGATCGGTGCGGCAGGGCCGGACACGATTTCGGTACCGGCAACCACACTGCGCGGCGCAATGATGTAACGGCGCTCGCCATCGGCGTACAACACCAGCGCGATGTGAGCGCTGCGGTTCGGGTCATACTCGATACGCTCGACACGTCCCGGCACGCCGTCTTTGTTACGCTTGAAATCGATCAGCCGATAATGCTGACGATGGCCGCCACCCTGGTGGCGCATGGTGATGCGGCCCTGGTTGTTGCGTCCGCCGTTCCTTTTCTGAACTTCGAGCAGCGCCTTGTGCGGATCACCCTTGTGCAGACCAGGCGTGACCACTTTGACGACAGTGCGTCGGCCGGGAGATGTCGGTTTTGCTTTTACGAGTGCCATATGAATTCAGTCTCGAGTTGCGAGTTTCGAGTAGCGAGGAAAAACAGGAGTTTCCTTGCCACTTGCTACTTGCTACCTACGCTTCCGCCCCCATGAAATTGATGTCAAAACCTGTCTTAAGTGTGACATACGCCTTCTTCCAGTCGCCGCGACGACCCAGTGTTCCGCCAAAGCGCTTGATCTTGCCCGGCACATTGCAGACGCGCACGGCATCCACTTTGACGTTGAACATCAGTTCGACAGCCTGCTTGATGCTCGGCTTGTTCGCGCTGCGCGCGACCTTGAACACATATTGACGGTGCTTGTCAGCCACACGCGTGCTCTTTTCAGAGACGTGCGGTGCGAGCAACACCGTCATGAGTTTGTCCTGATTCATGCCAGCCACTCCTCGATGCGTCGTAGCGCGGGCAGCGTCACGAGCACTTTGTCAAAACGGATCAGGCTCACCGGATCGATCTGCGTGGTGTCGCAGACTTCGACGCGATACAGATTGCGCGAGGCCAACTGAATCCGCTCGTCGGCCTTGGCCGTGATGATCAGCACCTCTTTCAGTTCCAGCGCCTTGAGCTTGTCGACCAGTTGCTTGGTCTTGGGTGCGTCGATGGCGAAGTCTTCGACCACGATCAGACGGCCCTGACGCGCCAGCTCGGAGACGATCGCGCGCAAGGCGCCGCGATACATCTTCTTGTTGACCTTCTGCGAATAATCCTGCGTCACCGCGGCAAAGCTCTTGCCGCCGCCGCGCCAGATCGGACTGCGGATGGAACCGGCGCGGGCACGACCGGCGCCCTTCTGTTTCCAGGGCTTCTTGCCGCCGCCGCTCACCATCATGCGGGTCTTCTGCGCATGCGTGCCGGCGCGACCGCCGGACAGATAGGCCGTGACCACCTGGTGAACCAGTGATTCGTTGAATTTTTGCGCGAAGGCCGCGTCCGACACTGTGACAGTGCTGGAGCCGGCTTTTGCGTTTGTCAGTTGCAGTTCCATCATTCAATCTCTATCAGGACTAGACCTTGGTTGTCAGACGGATGATCACATCACCGCCTTCCGAACCAGGTACCGCGCCCTTGATCAGCAGTAAATTACGTTCCACGTCGACGCGCACGACTTGCAGATTCTGCGCGGTGCGACGCACATTACCCATGTGGCCGGACATCTTCTTGCCTTTGAACACGCGGCCCGGCGTCTGACGCTGACCGATGGAGCCCGGCGAGCGATGCGACAGCGAGTTACCGTGGGTGGCATCGCCCATGGAAAAGTTGTGGCGCTTGATCGTGCCCTGGAAACCCTTGCCGACGGTGGTGCCGACGACATCCACCATCTGGCCGGCCTCGAAGCGATCGACCTTGAGCTCGGCGCCCACGACGATATCCGCTTCTTCGGTGGCGTCCAAGCGGATCTCCCACAAACCGCGCCCGGCAGCGACACCGGCCTTGGCATAATGCCCGGCCATCGGCTTGGTGACGCGCGACGCGCGGCGTGTGCCGACCGTAATCTGCAAGGCGCGATAGCCGTCAGTTTCCAGATTCTTGATCTGGGTGACGCGGTTCGGCTCGACTTCAATCACCGTCACGGGCTGGGAGACACCGTCGTCCGTGAAGACGCGGGTCATGCCTGCTTTGCGACCGATCAATGCGATTCCCATGTTCAATCCTAACCTTCAGTCATTGCATGGCGTGATGAACTTGCATCACGCCGGTGCTGTTAATTCAGTTTAATCTGTACATCCACGCCCGCGGCGAGGTCCAGCTTCATCAGCGCATCGACCGTCTTGTCGGTCGGGTCGACGATGTCCATCAAACGCTTGTGCGTGCGGATCTCGTACTGATCGCGCGCCGTCTTGTCGGCATGCGGCGAGGTCAGAATCGTGAAGCGCTCCAACTTGGACGGCAACGGAATCGGTCCATGCACCTGCGCACCGGTACGCTTGGCGGTTTCCACAATCTCACGCGCCGACTGATCGATCAGGCGATGATCGAAAGCCTTCAAGCGGATACGAATTCTCTGGTTTGCCATGTCTCAATCCAACTTTTAACTTTGAACGTTCAACTCTTAACTGCTGCGCTACCCGTTCAACGTTAACCGTTGAACGCTCAACGTTGCCTTACTCGATAACCTTCGCCACCACACCGGCGCCCACCGTACGACCGCCTTCGCGAATCGCGAAGCGCAGGCCTTCTTCCATCGCGATCGGGTGGATCAGGCTTACCGTCATCTTCACGTTGTCGCCCGGCATCACCATCTCGATGCCTTCCGGCAGATCGCAGGCACCGGTCACGTCTGTGGTCCGGAAGTAGAACTGCGGACGGTAGCCGTTGAAGAACGGCGTGTGACGGCCGCCTTCTTCCTTGCTCAGCACGTACACTTCGGCTTCAAACTTGGTGTGCGGGTTAATGCTGCCCGGCTTGCACAGCACCTGACCGCGCTCCACGTCTTCGCGCTTCGTGCCGCGCAGCAGTACGCCGACGTTGTCGCCGGCCTGGCCTTCGTCCAACAGCTTGCGGAACATTTCCACGCCCGTGCAGGTGGTCTTGGTGGTCGGGCGGATGCCGACGATCTCGACTTCTTCGCCGACCTTGACCTTGCCGCGCTCGATGCGACCCGTCACCACCGTGCCACGCCCGGCGATCGAGAACACGTCTTCGATCGGCATCAGGAACGGCAGGTTCACCGGCCGTTCCGGCACCGGGATGTAGCTGTCCATCGCCTCGATCAGGCGGTAGATCGACGGCACGCCGATCTCCGACTGGTCGCCTTCCAGCGCCTTCAGCGCCGAGCCGATGATGATCGGGGTGTCGTCGCCCGGGTACTTGTACAGCGACAGCAGTTCGCGGACTTCCATCTCCACCAGCTCCAACAGCTCCTTGTCGTCGACCATGTCGGCCTTGTTCATGTACACCACCATGTACGGTACGCCCACCTGGCGCGCCAGCAGGATGTGCTCACGGGTCTGCGGCATCGGGCCGTCGGCGGCGGACACCACCAGGACCGCGCCGTCCATTTGTGCGGCGCCCGTGATCATGTTCTTGACATAGTCGGCGTGCCCGGGGCAGTCAATGTGCGCATAGTGGCGCTTTTCGGTTTCGTATTCGACGTGCGAAATCGCGATCGTCAGAATTTTGGAATCATCGCGACGGCCCTGTTTCTCGGACGCCTTGGCGACCGCGTCGTACGAGACAAAGGTCGCCAT
>JBGPWJ010000098.1:0-9088 GCA_041492115.1 Gammaproteobacteria bacterium | reverse complement strand
CGACTTTACCGCGCTCTCCAAACGTGAGATAAAACACGTCGAGCGGCGCCTTAATAATCGACCGCGTAAGTGCCTTAACTACTTAACCCCTGCGGAGGCCTTCCGCCGCGAGTGTTGCACTTAGTCATTGAACTCAGCTCTTTAATTCATTTGAAGTTGGCCATTTTCCCATTTCTTCTACAATTGAAGCCAATGCAGAAATGACACTTTCATCTGCATATGCGGCATTCATCTCATTTGGTTTATATCCGGCTTCAGATACCGCATCGCTCCATTTTGCCCAGTGCCGGCCGATCCAATCTGCATCCTTGATTCCTGTGATTTCGTTAAATCTAGTCTTCCCCAATGGGACACCACCATTCTCATTGGCTGTTCTTTTTATTTCACTGAGAATATGTTCTTTTTTCATGGTGTCAGGCTACAGTTCAATAGACCGATTACGTGCGATTGGTAATAGTACGTAATCCGCCTAACATGCGAATGGCGGAATTCATCTGAAATTGAAGAAGAGGGCTGCATGTCCATGGCTCTCGGTGCCGGTTCTTGTGTAGGTCAATAGGGTCAGACACGATTGAAAATAAACATGTGTCACTCGTCGGCATCCCACGGCTTCACTTCTTTAGCAGCCAGATTGCGGCTGCCATGCAGAACGGTGAGGATGTGCACGCGGTCCGTTTGAGCGCGGTAGATGATCCGGTAACCTTGGAAGATCAGCTCCCGTACATCGTTGCGGTCGGCTTCCGGGACATACCGTCCGATGTGCGGATGATCCTTGAGGGCATTGACGGCCTCGATCAGCCGGTCAACAAATTGTTCTGCGTAATAGGGTACATCGCGGGCAATATAGTCGTAGATATCCTCGAGATCGGCCTCGGCGATATCTGACCAAGCGATCTTCATTATTTAGGCTGCTTTCTTGCGAGCAACCGTGATTTGATCTCTTCGTGCGGCACGGTGCGACCTTCGTCGGCGGCCTTGAGTCCGACCTCGATCTTCTGCTTCACATAGAACTCATACATGATGTCGTCCCAGGTGGCCTGTTCGGGCAGTTGCTCGATCAGTTGCCGGGCGGCGTCTTTAACGCTGGCCATGAATCACCTCGTATCGTCATTACTGTCACTTCAAGGTGTCAGAGTACTTGAAAACTCAACCCCGAACTACTCCATCTTAGCCTCACGAGGCGATCAACAATCCTGCCCATACAGATTCACCCAGACAGCCAATCCCCCACAACCACCATCCCCCCACAATCATCAGCCGTACCATTCCTCTACCATGGGGAGTGACTCCGCCCCCTCATCGGTTGTAAACTATTGGCTCCACAGCACTTAGCGGGTGTGTTCTAATGGTAGAACCTCAGCTTCCCAAGCTGATGACGTACCTCGTGGGATGCCAACGGCCGCAATGCGCCACTAAACTGCTGCCTCTGAAAACATGGCCACAGATTTTGTTGTGGCCATGAGTGGGGGCAGCGAGGGGCGGGTTGATGTGATGGGGTGGTTGTGAACTGATTCCCCTCACCCTGGCCCTCTCCCAAAGGGAGAGGGGATCCAATCTCTGAGTGACGATGGATTCATTGCATGTCTTGTTTCTTAAGAATAAGACCCTTGAGGTATGAATCCTCGGACGTGCGCGTCGGGAAACTTTCAGGAAGCTCCAGTTTTTTGATTATTTTCACACGGACATGCTGATTATAGGCCGATTGCAGGATGTCGGCTTCAAATCTTCCCCAAGAGATCTGCGCGGAGTTGATCGAGGTCACTACTACTCCATCCGGCGATAACAGTGGAAAAACCCTGTCATGCAACTCCACTAGATTCTGCTTGGTTGAGAAATGTCCATGCTTGCCTCGCGATGAGGAGGGCGGATCGACAATGATCATGTCGAAGCGCCTGTCGCGTTTGTGAAACCTGGGCAGCCATTCGAACACGTCGCCGAAAATAAAATCCGAGTTATCCTTCGACAAATTGTTTTCAGACCAATTCTCTTTCGCCCATTCAATGTAGTGAGGTGAAAGATCCAGCGTCGTGACCATCAAAGCGCCTCCCATGCCTGCGGCGACAGAAAGACTGCCGGTATAGGCAAACGTGTTGAGCACGGTCAATCCATTCGAATTCTGCTTGAGCCACGCTCTGAGCGGCGCATGATCGAGAAACAGTCCGGGGTGGCGGGCCTCCCGGAGTTGTATGAGAAAACGCATGCCGTTTTCGGTGACGGCGAATCTGCCCTCCGGTGGCTCACCGAATAATACCTGCGGTAACTCCGCCGGACCTTTCCGGGGTCGGAATAAGAACACAGCGGACTTTGCATTTTTTGCAATCAGAAAGTCCTTGATCCGGCTGCGAGTGTTGTCGGAGATGCTTTCCCATGCAGTGACCCAGTAGTGATCGTCGAAGCGATCGATGGAGACGTCCACAAGCTCGCCGTCGTCGGATGCTTCTGCATCGCCCGCGCCGTGAAATACGCGATAGGTCTGCGAGTTGTCGGCGAGGGCCAGGGCTATTCTTCTTTGCCAGGCTGTTTCTAGGCTCATGCGTTTATTTGATTACCCTCACCCTGTCCCTCTCCCGCAGGGAGAGGGGACTTTCTTGCTGAGTGAGGAGTTAATCTTAGTTTCCGTTTCGAGGGAGTGATGGAATTTTTCGACAGGAATTAAAGCAAAAATATTACTGAGCTTCCTCCACCTTGAGCAGCACGCGCCGCTGATCACGGCTGCCGGTATGCGCGCTGTGCGTATAGCCGCTGTCCTGCCGGTTCTCTTCCTGCACGCTGCCGCCGATCTCCAGCCATGTACCGAGGCGGCCTGAGACCGTGGTGTGCATCCGTTGTACATCGACGGCGCCGCCTTGTTCCTGGCTGAGTTTGTCGTGGTAAGGACTGACGTCGAGTGTTACCTGGTCGCCGTTGATGCGCGGCAGGACGTAGAAACCGCGCATCACGTCTTTGTAGGCAATCTGGTCTTGTACCGCGGGTGCGCTGCCGCTGGTGGTTATCGAACGTTCCAGCACTGGCACGGACTGGCCGATCTGGATCAGGGCCTCGTGGCCTTCCAGAACCTGGATCTGCTGGGTGTCGGCATCCGCGCTGCGCGAACTGGTGCTGAGCGCGCGGGTGCGCAGGCGGGTGTTGGCGTCGCCGTATTCAACGCTGGTACCGCCGCGGCCGTGATCAGGTGCATTGATGCTCACGCCGGAACCGATTCGCGCACTGCCGCTGAGTTGTACCTCGCTGTTACTGTCGTTGTCGTCAGCGGATTGCTTGACGGTGATGATCAGGCGGCGCGGTGCGGTGTCGACGCGTTTGAGGATGTCGCGCAGTTGCGCCAGGTTCTCGGGAGTGGTGCGTACGATGAGTTGATAGCCGGTGCCGGACAGCACACCCTGTTCATTGAGGAACGGCCGCAGGATCGGGATCACGTCCTCGGCACTGCGATGCTGCAGTTGAATGACTTCCAGCGTCCCTGCCGCGAACGTTGTGCCGAGCGCACCGCAGAGCAGCAGCAGCGCTATCAGAATGCGGATTGGGTATGTGATTTTCATGATTCCGGCTCAAATATGCAGTTGCCGCAGATCCGGGTCGCCCTCGCTGCGTTCCCAGACCTGATTGAAAAAATCCAGATACTCGCGCGAGGCCAGTGGCGCTTTGAAATTCAGCGTGCCATCGTAGCGGTCGGCGATGGGGCGGCGCAGCAGACCGATCTCGTCGGCGATCAGGAAGGCTTGGTTGTATTCGCGGTAGTCGTGATGCGGTTTGCGCAGTTCGATGAAGCTGGACAGCCGCCGGCTCACTTCAATCAGGCGATGGCCGTTCTTGATGGCGCGTTCGGTGTTCTGCACCAGAATCTGGATGCGTGAGTAGCGGCTGCGGGTGGCGAGTGCGCTGACGGCCTGAATGAAGGGTGTCTGGTCGTAGACCGGCGCGTCGAGATCGCGGGTGAATATGTGCAGGCTGCGTTTGGCCTGTTCGGTCAGGGCCAGTGCGGCGTGACGGTTGTCGGTGCTGGTCGCGACGCGTAGTTCAACATCGGTGCTGCCGAGCTGGTAGGCATCCGGTTGTTGCAGGTAGTGGTCGATGTCCATCGGTCAGTGCATCCGGCAAGGTGGCTGGGCGTTGTCGACTGATCCCCTCTGTCGGCATTGTAACCGACGCGCGGCGATTATCCACCGCGACCGACCGGCGCATCGGGCAGTTCCAGCACCATGGTCTGATGCGGAATGCCGGCCTCCAGGTATTCGTCGCCCTCCGCAACGAAGCCGTGACGCGCATAGAAACCGCAGGCTTGGCGTTGGGAATGCAGATATACGCGCGCCATGCCCTGGTGCGTGGCCTGTTCCAGAAGCGCGTGCAGCAGCGCGCTGCCCACGCCTTGTCCGCGCCAGGCTTGGCGCACCGCCATGCGGCCGATGCGTCCGTCGGGCATGAGGCGCGCGGTGGCGATGGCCTGACCGTCGCGGTCGAAGGCGAGCATGTGCGTGCAGTCGGTATCGGTCCCGTCAATTTCCAGATGCGCGGGCACGCCCTGTTCGTTGACAAACACCTCGATGCGGATCGGTACCGCCCAGTGCTCCGCCTGCTGCCAGTTATGGCATTCGATACGCAGGACATCGGAAAGTCGCAGCGGCATGGGCTCAGACAGCGCCGGCCAGTTGCAGCAGTGCGTACACGGCCTGTGCCAGTTGCCGGTAGCCCTGTGCATTGGGATGCACGCCGTCGGATTTGAGCGCGTTATCGCCTTCGATCCGCGCCAAGGTTTCGGTTTCCAGCGGCAGCCGGAATTCCTCGGCCAGCGCGGCGTAGTAGGGCGCGCTGTGGCGGTTGAACAATTTTGGTTCGGGCACGCCGATCAGCACGACGGCGATGCCGCGCTGCCGCGCCGCTTCGATCATATGACGCAGCTGCGTGTGGGTCTGTTGCGGATCGAGTTTGCGCAGCAGATCGTTGCCGCCATGACAGAGGATCAGCAGCTGCGGTTGTTCGCGGTCCAGAAGAGCATCGAGGCGTTGTGCGCCCGCGGCGCTGAGTTCGCTGGGTAGGCCGGCATTGATGACGCGCCGTCCGGTAAGCTCGGCGAGCACTGCCGGATAGCTTTCCGACGTGTTGGCGCCGCTACCGAAGGTGAGGCTGTCGCCGAAGGCGAGGATGACCGCGTCGGGCGCCAGCCGGGTGAGGTGTGGGACCGGTTTGGAGCAGGCGCTGCACAGCGCGATCAGGCAGAGCAGCAGTGCGCGGGCAACGGCGGTCGATGCGGTGGTGGCCATGAGGTGATGTAAGCATGCACCTGATCGACCGGTCAAGTGTGGTGGACATTCGGAGGACTGTAGGGGCGGGTCTGTGACCCGCCCTGAGTGAGCTTGAGACAGTGCCAGAGACTGGGCGGGTCTAAGACCCGCCCCTACGTTAGTTACGTAAAGCCGGTGTTAGGTAATTGCCATCCTACTTCCACCACAAAGTAATGACCGGAATGTAAGTAATGATCAGCAGCCAGATCAGCATCAGCGCCAGGAACGGCAGGCTGGCGCGGAACAGCGTGACGATGGACTTGCCGAAGCGCTGGCTGGCGATGAACAGATTGATGCCGACCGGCGGGGTGTTGTAGCCGATCTCCAGATTGGCCAGAAAAATCACGCCAAGGTGTACCGGGTCGATGCCGTAGCGCGTCGCCAGTGGCAGCAGCAGCGGCACCACGACGACGATGGCCGAGAAGATGTCCATCATGCAGCCGACCACCAGCAGGAACAGGTTCAGCAGCAGCAGGAATTGCAGCGGGCTGTCGATGTGCAACTGCAGGTAGGTGAGCAGATGCATGGGCACCTGCGCGTCGATGAGCAGGTTGGTCAGGCCCATGGCGACGCCGAGAATGATAAGGATGCTGCCGACCAGCACACTGGTGTCGCGCAGTATCCGGTAGACCGCGCGGGGACGGGTGATGTTGCGGTGTATCACCATCTCCAGCAGCAGCACATAGGCCGCGGTGCCGGCCGCGGCCTCGCTGGCCGTGACCGTGCCGGAGACGATGCCGGCCACCACGCCGACCGGCATGAGCAGATCCCAGACGCCTTCGCGCAAGGCCCGCAGCAGCCCCGGCCAGGTGAAGGCTTGATGCGGCAATTTGTTTTCCCTGCCGATGTGGAAGCTGTAGGCGCTGAGCATGATCAGCAGCAGCACACCCGGAACCAATGCAGCCAGGAACAGTTTGTCGATGCTGATGCCGGCGACGATGGCGTAGAGCAGAATCGGCAGGCTGGGTGGAAACAGCAGACCCAGCGAGCCGGACGAGGTGAGCAGGCCGAGCGAGAAACGTTCGCGGTAGCCGACGCCGGTGAGCATCGGGTAGAGCAATCCGCCCAGTGCCAGGATGGTCACGCCGGAGGCGCCGGAAAAGGCGGTGAAGAAGGCGCAGGAGGTGAGTGCGACGATGGCCAGTCCGCCGGGCAGCCAGCCGAACATCGCATTGAAGACGCGGATCAGACGTTGCGGCGCGCCGCCGGCGGCGAGCGTCACGCCGGCCAGCGTGAACAGCGGAATCGCGACCAGATTCGGCGAGGTGGCAAGGCGATTCATTTCGACGATCAGAATCGCGCTATCGAGTTGCTGCGCCGCGGTGGCCAGCAGGCCGCCCACACCCAGCACCACGAACAGCGGCATGCCGAGTGTCGCGGCCAGGATCAGCAGCAGTGTCGCGAGCAGGGTCATCGCGGACTATGCCGGCGCTCGCGGCCCAGGCCCAGGATCAAGAAGTGTACGGCGAGCAGAGCGAAGCCCACCGGCAGGATCACTTCCAGCAACGCGATCCACTCCTCGCCGGTGGCCGCGTACTGCCATTCCTCGCGCCAGAAGTGCCAAGCCGCCAGACTCAGCAGCGCGCAGGCGATGCCGGACAGAACCTGAAAGGGGTGATGCAGCAGTTTGGCCAGGCGCGGCAGCAGCGTCGTGGCGATGTCGATCTTGATATGCCGATCGCCCTCGGTGGCGGCCACCGCGCCGAGCATGGCGACATACAGCACCAGATAGCGCGTCAGCGCATCGGCCACCGGCAGTCCGGTATGGAACAGATTGCGCGCGGCGATCTGCGCCAGCGACAGCAGCAGCAGCGTCAGCAGGCTCAGCGCAGCGAGCACGGCCTCGGTGCGATATAGAAAGCGTTTGGTCTTGTCGAGTAGCGGGCTCAGTGGGATGGCGCCTGGGCGGGTTTATTCTGCGGATGCGCGGCGCGGTATTCTTCCAGCAGCTTGCGCGTGCGGTCGAACATGCCCTGCGGAATGTAGCCGCTCTTGGCCAGCAGGGCCGCGGCCTTGTCGCGCATGTCGAACAGCTCGGCTTCCTTCACGTCACCCGGATTCATGGTGAATTTGAAACCGTTCTGTTTCAGCACGTCAATGCTCTTGTCGTTGTCCTTGCGCGTCTCGGCGATCAGGCGTTCGCCAACCGCCGTGCCGGTGGTCTTGAGCAGCTTTTGTAAGTCCGGCGGCAGTTTCTTGAAGAAGCGTTGGTCAACCAGCAGTGCGCCGATGGCATTGAACAGGGGGGTATTGGTCACATACGTGGTCTTGGTGAACCACTGCATGGCGATCGCCGCCAGCGGCGGGCTGGGCACGGTGTCGATCAATCCGGTGGACAGGCTGGTGTAGACATCGGCGATGGACAGCGGCACGGGCGCGATCTGGGTGGCGTCGAAGAAGGCCTGGCCGAGGGCGTCGCCCTGCCACATCCAGACGCGGCATTTGCGCAGATCGTCGATAGTGTTGATCGGCTTGCGGGAGAAGAAGCGCACGAAGCCGATCTCCATCCAGCCGATCTCCTCGTAATTGTTGGCGCGAAAGCCATTGTCGATCTCCGGCATCAGGTGCTGACGCACGTAATCAATCTCCTGCACGTCGCGGTACAGGAACGGCATCTCCAGCACGCGCGCGGGGGAGTAGATCAGGCCGATGCCATGGCCGCTGAAGGCGCCGCCCTGCAACTGGCCGAAGCGGATCTTGCGCAGCACATCCGGTTCATCGCCGGCGACGCCGCCGGGATACATTTTGAAGATCAGCCGGCCGCCGCTGTCATGCGCCACCTGCTTGGCCCAATCGTCCAAGATGTTCATCCAGGAGGTGCCGGGCGGGGCGAGCGTGGCGAATTTCAGTACGTACTGCTCAGCGGCCTGCGTCGTGCCAACACACAGCAGGGCGAACAGCAGCAGTGCTCTTTTTACCATCTTAGAACCACTCTTTTTCCTGTTTCAACAGCAGCTGTGCCTTGCGTTGCGCAATCCCGTTGACGAGGGCCATTTCAGGGAACAGGCCATCCGGTGCGGCGATGACGGCGCTGAGCTTGTCGTGAAAGGCCTGCTGGTCCTGCTCCTGACGCGCGAGATACTGGGCATACAGCACATCGCCGATCAACAGCTTGCCGCCGGTGATTTTCCGGGCCAGCTCGAAGTGCAGTTTGGAACGCGCGTAGTCGCCGCCGAACATCGGCGCGCGGCTGCCGTAGTATACCCCGAAGAATAAATGCGCGCCGCCGTAGTAATAGCCATCGTCGAGCAGCAGCACCTTGTCCATCAATACAGCGGCCTTGCCGAGTTGGGCGATCATCACCGGATCATTGCGATTCATGTCGATCCATTTGGCGAGACACGAGGCGCCCCAGAACAACGCGGGCAAGGCCTTGCGGTCGAGGCTGGCCACGGCGGGTTCCAGATCCTGTTGTCGCGCGCTAAGCACGTCGAGCTTGAGACCGGCGGCGCGCAGCGCTTGTTGCGCATGATCGAAGCCGCGCCGGTACAGGGCCGAGGCGCGGTGCGGGTCGTCGTCCTCGATGAAGCCGTAGCCATAGCCATAGAAGCCCTGCGCCGCATATTCATGCAGCAAGCCATTGCCTGGATCTTTTTCGAGCATGCCTTCGAGCATTTTGAGACTGGCGGGCATGGCATCTTTCGCGAGCGTGAGATCGGTCTCGTGATTCATGGCCGTGATGCCACCATCCAGCATCGGCGTCGAGGTGCGCACCACCATCTGGCTCATCGAGCAGCCGGACAGCAGCAGTATCAGTGCGGCGGTGTACAGCGTTCTCAGATTCATGCGGGCTCCGGGTCGTGATTATT
>JBGPWJ010000237.1:0-4191 GCA_041492115.1 Gammaproteobacteria bacterium | reverse complement strand
GCGCGTCTGTCCGGCCTGACGGCCATGGGCAACCTCAGTCACGTGGTGGAATCGGCACTGGCCGCTGTGGTCGATGGGCGACTCAAGCCCAGCAACCGTCTGTTCGATGTCGTGCACATGGCGCAGGACCGCCTGATCAACATGCTGGAACTGGCGCGTTCACAGGCGCCAATGGAACACGCCACCGATCTTATTCAGGAAGTCGAAGAGCTGCTTGGCAAACACCTGTCCAAAGCCGAACTGGCCGCGGACGAGGTACCGCACGTCGCGGTTTCGGCGCCGACCGACGCCGCGACGCCGACGGACGATGAAGAAGACACCTACGCGCTGCCGCGTGAGCCGGATGTGGTGTCGCTGCGCGAGGACCGCCGTTCGCTGCCGCGCATAGCGCACGAACAGGTGCGGGTCCGCGCCGATCTGCTCGACAATCTGGTGAACTACGCCGGTGAAGTGAGCATTTACCGCTCGCGCATGGATCAGCAGGTGTCGGGCTTCCGCTTCAACCTGACCGAACTATCCCAGACCGTGGCGCGGTTGCGCGAACAGCTGCGCAAGATGGAAATCGAGACCGAGGCGCAGATTCTGTTCCGTTACGAAGAGGCCGGCGGCAACTATGCCGATTTCGATCCACTGGAGCTGGATCGCTTCTCGCAACTGCAGCAACTGTCCCGCAGTCTCGTGGAGACGGTCGGTGACGTCACGAGTATTCAGGGGCTGTTCGACAATCTGACGCGCGAATCTGAAACCCTGCTGCTGCAGCAGTCACGAGTGGTCACCGAGTTGCAGGAAGGGCTGATGCGCACCCGCATGGTGCCGTTCGCCTCGCTGGCGCCGCGGCTGCGCCGCATCGTGCGTCAGACCTGTCAGGAACTGGACAAGCGTTCCGAGCTGATTCTGCAGGGCGCCGAAGGCGAGATGGACCGCACGGTCATCGACCGCGTGCTGGCACCGCTCGAACATATGCTGCGCAACGCCGTGGCGCACGGTATCGAAACGCGTGAACAGCGCCGCGCGAAGAAAAAGCACGAGGTCGGCAGGATCACCATCAGCATGGCCCGCGAAGGCGGCGAGGTAGTGCTGACCGTGGCCGACGATGGCGGCGGCATCGACCTTGAAGCCATCCGCAGCAAGGCCAGGGAACGCGGCCTGCTGGAAGAAGGCGATGAGCTGAGTGACAACGACGTGATGCAGTTCATTCTCGAATCCGGCTTCTCCACCGCCAAGGAGATCACACAGATTTCCGGCCGCGGCGTGGGCATGGACGTGGTTAATAGCGAGATCAAACAGCTCGGCGGTTCATTGCATATCGATTCCAGGTTCGGCCATGGCACCACCTTCACGGTGCGCCTGCCGTTCACACTGGCCATCAGTCACGCGCTGCTGGTGCAGGTGGCGGAAGAAAATTACGCGATACCGCTCAGCTCCATCGAGGGTATTGTGCGCCTGAGCACCGATGAACTGGAGAAGCTCTATACCGGTCAGAAGGGATACTACAAGTACGCCGGTCAGAGTTATCTGGTGCGGCATCTGGGCGCGCTGTTCGACTTCGGTCAACCCTTGCTGTCCGGTGGCAAGCATAAAGTGCCCGTGCTGCTGGTGCGCAGCGGTGACCAGCGCGTCGCCCTGCAGGTGGAAGGCTTGCTGGGTAGCCGAGAGATCGTGGTAAAATCCGTCGGTCCGCAGATCAGTTCGGTGCGCGGCATTTTCGGCGCCACCATTCTCGGCGACGGTCGCGTGGTGCTGATTCTGGATATGGCGGCCCTGGTGCGTCTGGCGTCGGCGCAGAATGTGCGGGCCTTGCGCAAGGCGCCGGAGCAGCAGGCCGCGCCCGTCAAGGACCGTCTCAAAGTCATGGTGGTCGACGACTCGATTACAGTGCGCAAAGTTACCACGCGCCTGCTGGAACGGAACAATATGACCGTGATTACTGCGAAGGACGGCGTCGATGCGGTCGCGATGCTGCAGGAACATATGCCCGATATCATGCTGCTCGACGTCGAAATGCCGCGCATGGACGGTTACGAACTGGCGACCCATATGCGCAACGAGGCACGGCTGCGTCACATCCCCATTATCATGATCACCTCACGTACCGGCGAGAAACATCGCCAGCGTGCCATGTCGATCGGTGTGAACACCTACCTGGGCAAGCCTTACCTGGAAAGCGATCTGCTGGAACACATTGCGCTCCTGACAGGTGAGACTCTGGCGCATGCTTGAGATCAGGCAGGCACCGCTGCGCGTGGCGGTGATCTCCCAGTCCGATCGCCAGCGGCACAATTTACGCAGGGTTCTCGAAAGCAACGGACTGCTGGTGGTCGCCGATCAGACGCTGACCGAGTGTGCGCCCGGCCGGCTCGATGCCAGCCTGGCCGATGTGCTGCTGATCGATCTGGACGAATCCTTCGAGCGGGAATTGACGTCGCTGGATGTGTTGATTGAGCAGTCGAGTCTGCCGATTCTGTTCAACGATGGCGATGTCAGCTATCTGGATGAGGATGGGAAGGCCGGCGACTGGGGGCGCAGGCTGGTGAGCAAGCTCACCGCGCTGGTGTCCAGTGCCCCGGGCCCGCAGTCGCGCGTCGTGCCACAACCGCTGACACCGCTGCCGGTGCACGAGCCGGCGGAGCGCTCGCCGCAGTTGCGGATGGTCGCGACGCGCGAACAGCATGGTGTGGGGCGGGCGCAGCGGGTCTGGGTGCTGGGCGCATCGATCGGCGGCCCGCAGGCCGTCAAACAGTTTTTGAACGCACTGCCGCCGACTCTGCCGGTGGCCTTCGTGCTGGTTCAGCACATTGCCGCCAACTTCGTCGGCCTGCTGGCCGAGCAGTTGAACCGCGATTCACATTTCGAAGTGCGCTGTGCAACGGAAGGTCAGGTGCTGTGTCACAGTCAGGTGGTGGTGGTGCCGGTCGATCAACGGCTGGTGGTGAACCACCAGGGTGAACTGGAGCTGCACCCCACCGGGCGAAGCACCTACAGCCCGAGCATCGACCTCGCGATGCAGGATATCGCGGAGCGCTACGGCGCCGATGCCGGCGCGATACTGTTCAGCGGCATGGGCGATGACGGCGTGCGTGGTGCGCGCGAGATCATCAAGTCAGGCGGCGTGGTCTGGGCACAGGCGGCGGACAGTTGCGTGATCAGCACCATGACGGACCATGTCCGCCATGCCGGCCTGGTCAGTGTCAACGGCACGCCGCAGGAACTGGCCGAACGCCTGGTGCAGCGTTTGCAGGTATGACGGCGCGTGAGCAATCATGCAGGTAATCACAGTGTGTGACGG
This sequence comes from Gammaproteobacteria bacterium, assembly GCA_041492115.1. Classification (GTDB taxonomy): domain Bacteria; phylum Pseudomonadota; class Gammaproteobacteria; order JBBQDK01; family JBBQDK01; genus JBBQDK01. The sequence continues at coordinate 905 of JBGPWJ010000237.1, read as the reverse complement.
TTTGAGTCTCGAATAGGATAGCCGACATGATCAATACGACTGATGCAATCCGCAGCTTGTTCATCCCGGTGGACGGCGCCAACCTGGTACTGCCCAATGCGGCGGTGGCCGAGGTGGTGCCTTACAGCGAACCCGAGGCGGTGGCGAATGGCCCCGATTGGCTGCTGGGCAAAATGTCGTGGCGCAACCAGATCATTCCGCTGATTTCCTTCGAGGCCGCGGCCGGCGGTGTCCGCTCGGACGCCGGTGCACGCAGCCGCATCACGGTGCTGAACGGCATCACCGGTAACCCCAAGCTGCGGTTCTACGCGGTACTCACCCAGGACATTCCGCATCTGCTGAAGGTCGACAACAGCGTCATCGCCCCAGGCTCCGAAGAGGCGCTGAACGGCGCCGTGCTGAGCAATATTCTGATCAACGGCGAGCCCGCGCAGATTCCCAATCTGGATGCGCTGGAGACGATGCTGCAGAAGGTCGTTTAGACATGCAGAATGCAGAATGATAAAGGTGGAACGGAATAGCCCTGATTCGCTACCATAACTGTTGTTCTGCATTCAAAAGTCTCCCCATAAAACCTGCAACGCCGCCAACGCCGCGACCGCGGCTGTTTCAGTGCGCAGCACCCGCGGCCCCAGCCGCATGCCGATGAAGCCGGTGCGTTCCGCCTGAGCCCGTTCACTCTCTTCAAGTCCGCCCTCCGGCCCGATCAACAGCGTCAACGCTGTCGGGCGTGGCAGCGCGTTCAGTGTGGTCGTGGCGCGATGGTTCAAGACCAACCGTAACGATGGCGCTTCGGGAGCGCGCAGCCAGTCCGATAGATCCAGCGCCGCATCGAGCGCCGGCACGCGATTGCGCCCGCACTGCTCGCAGGCGCCGATGACAACACCCTGCCAGTGCTGCATACG
>JBGPWJ010000223.1:0-4516 GCA_041492115.1 Gammaproteobacteria bacterium | reverse complement strand
CGCTGTAGTCAACATCGTTGCGGCCCCACCACCCTGCCGCGCCAACAAGGCCGCGCCATACGCCGCCTGCGTCTGCGCCGGCGTCAGCATCGGCACACCTAACAGACTCGCACGGATGTGCGTCCAGGCCTGATTCACCGCACCGCCGCCGACACTGCGGACCGAGGTAGGGTAGGGTGCGCCGAGTCGATGCAGTAATTCATAACCGCGTTGCTCGATGCGCGCGATGCCTTCGAGCATACCTTGAAAAAACACCGCATCATCTTCCGGTCTCGGTGTGAGTCGTGGCCGGAGTTCAGGATCGTTGCTCAGGAATCTTTCGCCGATGCCGCACAAGGGATAGTAATCCAGTCCGGTCGGCGTCGCGGGATTCAGTCGTTGTGTGAGCGCGTCGATCTGCGCCGGCGTGAAGAACTGCCGCAGCACCGCGCCGCCGCTGTTCGATGCGCCGCCGACCAGCCATCGGTCTTCGAGCCGGTGGCTGTACACGCCGTATTCGGGCGCGAACACCGGCTGCGTGGACAACACCTTCACCACCAGCGTGCTGCCGAGCGAAGTCACCGCATCGCCGGGGTTCTGTGCGCCGGTGGCGATGAAGGCGGCGGTGCTGTCCGTGGTGCCGGCCACCACGCGCACCTGCGTTGACAGACCGAAGCGCTGCGCAATCGCTGAACTCAACAGGCCGATGGCCTTGCCCGGCGCGGTCGGCCAGGGCAGCAGCGCCGGATCGATACCGAGTGTCGTCAGCCATGCCGGCCAAGCGCGGGCGACCGGGTCATAGCCGAGCTTCAGGCCATTGTTTTCGTCGCTGTGCGTGTAGCGGCCCATCAGTCGTCCGGCGATCCAGTCGGCCTGATGCAGCGTGTGCCGCGCCAGGGCGTAGCCCGGCAGATCCAATAGATAGAGAAGTTTGGCCAGACTGGAGGTGGCGGAGCGTGCTGCGCTGTCAGCCGGCGCGACGGCGGCGATGCGGGCTGCGGCGGCGCCGGCGCGGGCATCGTCATAGAGCATCGCGTGGCCGAGCGGGGTGCCGGCCGCATCGGTGAGCAGCAGTGTGGCGGAGGTACCGTCTATGGCCAGTGAGCTGACCCGGCGGGGATCGAGGTCGTTCAGCAGCGCATCCAGCACCTGCTCCAGCGCCTGCCACCAGAGCTGCGGGTCCTGCGTGTGGCCCAAGCCCTCGCGCGGGGCGCTGGGCAGGTCGACCGCGGCCTGGGCTTGAATTTGCCCGGTGCCGTCGATGGTAATGGCGCGGACGCCGGAGGTGCCGAAATCAATGCCGATGTAGAGTGGCGAGTCGTGAGTAGCGGGTAACAAGGATCTTTGATTTGGCATGTGTTTGACGCGTGACTCGCTACCTTACACAAACACCCCTCACCCTAACCCTCTCCCCGCAAGCGGGGCGAGGGGATAACCCCCTCTCCCGCCGGGGCGGGAGAGGGTTGGGGTGAGGGTGGCGAAGTTATAAGGTCGCGCATCTCCCAGGGCATGCCATCATGTAAGTCTCGACACCTCAACCGCCATCAAGGCAGCGTCACCGGCGCGGGCGGCACCCAGGCCTCGCTGCGGTGCTCGGCGACCACAGTGGTATAGATCCCGCCGCGCACGTTGAAGTCGGCAGACAGGCGCATGAAATGCGGTTCACAGGCGGCTACCAGGTCATCGAGAATGCGGTTGGTGACGGCTTCATGGAAGGCGCCCTCGTCGCGGAACGACCAGACATAGAGTTTCAGCGACTTGAGCTCGACGCAGCGCTGGTTCGGCACATATTCGAGGTGCAGCGTGGCGAAATCCGGCTGGCCGGTCTTGGGGCACAGGCAGGTAAATTCCGGGATGCGGATGCGGATCGTATAATCGCGACCCGTCTGGGGGTTGGGGAAAGTTTCCAAGTCCTTGCTGGGCTTACTGGGCATGATGGGCTCGACTGATAAAGGATGATGCAATGGCTATGATACGTTAGAATCCCGCCCCATGTATCCATCGGCCGCCACCTGAATCCGGAACCCGAAATCGACCCCCATGCGCCTGACTAAAATAAAACTGGCCGGCTTCAAATCGTTCGTCGACCCCACCACCATCCACATGCCGAGCAACCTGATCGGCATCGTCGGGCCGAACGGCTGCGGTAAATCCAATGTCATCGACGCCGTGCGCTGGGTCCTGGGCGAAAGCTCGGCCAAGCAGCTGCGCGGCGAGTCCATGGCCGACGTTATCTTCAACGGTTCCAGCGCCCGCAAGCCGGTCGGCCACGCCACCATCGAGCTGGTGTTCGACAACAGCGACGGCGGCCTGGGCGGCCAGTACGCCAGCTACGCCGAGATATCCATCAAGCGCCAAGTATCGCGCGACGGCCAGTCGGTGTATTTCCTCAACGGCACGCGCTGCCGGCGCCGCGACATCACCGACATCTTCCTCGGCACCGGATTGGGCCCGCGCAGCTACGCCATCATCGAGCAGGGCATGATCTCGCGCCTGATCGAGGCGAAGCCGGAAGAGCTGCGCGTGTTCCTCGAAGAGGCCGCCGGCATTTCTAAATATAAAGAACGCCGCAAGGAAACCGAGAGCCGCATCAACAGTACGCGCGAGAACATGGCGCGTCTCACCGATCTGCGCGATGAAATCGAGAAGCAGCTGACGCATTTGCAGCGCCAGTCGAAAGCCGCCGAGAAATACAAAGAACTGAAACATGAAGAACGTCAGGTCAAGGCCGAGTTGCTGGCACTGCGTCTGCGCGCACTGGAAGAGGCCGGCGGCACTCAGGAACGCGCCATCCGCGAACGCGAGACGCGCCTCGAAGCCGTGATCGCCGATCAGCGCGCCATGGAAGCCGCCATCGAGAAGTCCCGCGACGCACACACCGAAGCCAACGATGCGTTCAACGTTGTGCAAGGCCGCTTCTATGGCGTCGGTGCCGATATCGCCCGCCTCGAACAGAACATTCAGCACGCCAAGGACACACGGCAACGCCAGCAGCAGGATCTGACCCAGGCCGAGCAGGCGCAGCAGGATGTGTTGCTGCATATCGAGCATGACAGCAACGCGCTCACCGAGATGGCCCGCACCCTGGACGAGAACGCGCCGGCACTCGAGCAAGCCCGTGAAGCCGAGAGCGAAGCCGGTGCCCGTCTCAACAACGCCGAACAGTCCATGCACGACTGGCAGTCGCGCTGGGACGAATTCAACCAGCGCGCCGCCGAGCCGACCCGCATCAGTGAAGTTGAGCGCGCGCGCATCGATCAGTTCGATCGCCACCTTGGTCAGCTCGACCAGCGCCGTATGCGCCTGGAAGAAGAGCGTGCCACCCAAGCGACCAGCAGCCTGTTCGACGAGATTGCGCAGGTTGAACAGCTGGAAGTCACCGCCGCGCAAGCCTTTCAGCAACATCAGTCGCTGGTGCAGGAATCCGCCGAGCAACTCACCACACGCCGCGAGCAGAACCAGCAGCTCAGCCGTGAACTCACCGAAGCGCGCGGCCAGTTACAGGACACGCACGGCCGTCTGGTGTCATTGCAGGCCTTGCAGCAGGCCGCATTGGGCCGCAATGCCGGCGCCGTCAGCGATTGGCTGAACGGCCAAGGACTCGGCGAGTCACCGCGTCTGGCCCAACAAGTGCGCATCGCGCCGGAGTGGGAACGCGCGCTGGAAACCGTGCTCGGTGATTATCTGGAAGCCGTGTGCGTGGACGGCATCGATGCCGTGGCAGGCGTGTTGGGCGGGCTGCAACACGGTTCGCTGCTGCTGTTCGATCGCAGCGCGGCCAGCCCCGCCGCCGGCAGTGCACACAACGCCACTAGCCTGTTGAGCAAAGTGGAATCCTCACTACCGCTCAGTTCGCTGCTGACCGGCGTCTACTGCGCCGACAGCTTGCAGGACGCGTTGCATCTGCGTGGCCAATTGGACGCGCACGAATCAGTCATCACGCGCGACGGCGTCTGGCTGGGCCGCAATTGGCTGCGCGTGGCGCGCGATGCTGACGAACGTCAGGGCGTGCTGGCGCGCGAAAAAGAAATCGCCGAACTGCAGTCACGCATCGACACGCTGAAGCAGCGCGTCGGTGCGCTGGAAGAAAATGAAGCACAGGGCCGCGCGCAGTTGATCGAGCTGGAACAGCAACGCGATGCCATTCAACTCGAACTCAATAATGCGCACCGCCAGCATGCCGAACTGCAGGCCCAACTCGGCGCCAAGCGTACCCGCCTGACCCAGGCCGAGGCGCGCGAATCCGCTGTTGCACAGGAACTGGCAGAGATCGGCGCGCAGATCAGTCACGATCAGGACGAACAACGCACCGCACACGAACGCCTGCAGCAGGCGCTCGACCTGATGGAGGCGAACACCCAGGAACGCGCCCAGCTGAGTGCCCGGCGCGACGAACTGCGTCACGCCCTCGACGAAGCGCGCGAACACGCCCGCAACTGCCGCAACAGCGCGCATGAACTGGCGTTGCGCATCGAATCGCAACGCGCGGCGCGCGCCGGCCTGGAGCAGAACCTGCAGCGCATGCAGGAACAGCAGG
>JBGPWJ010000228.1:0-4421 GCA_041492115.1 Gammaproteobacteria bacterium | reverse complement strand
GATTTATCCCAAAGCGCTTTCCCGGCATCCGCATTGAACTCACCCGCACCCTGTGTCCGATACTGTGCCAACACCTGATCCACCACGTCCGCGCTGACCTCCACCGTAAACACACTCATCGCTGCAACCACTAACACTCTCATCCGCATGTCCGAACCCTCTCACTCAGCGCGTTTGTAACCGGTGACCATGGCACGCGGCAGATTCTCATGATGCTGCCAGCTCGACACAAGCACGCCCGCAACATGGGCAATCACCAGAATCAGCGTCAGGTTGGCGAAGAATTCATGAATCCCTTCCAGCACATCCTCACCCTTCTCACTGAAGCCCGTCATCCAGGCCGCCAGCGGACCCGCGCCCTGATCCGCGCCGTACACGGCAAGGCCCGATACTGTGGCCAGTAGCAAGGCCACCAGCATCGCGATGATCATGACGCCGCCCGCCGTGTTGTGACCGAGATAGCGCTTGGCGCGCAGGGCGACGACATCCTTGAGGTAGCTGATAACCGCCGCCGGTCGGTAGACGAAATCGGTAAAGCGTGCATGCGTGGTGCCGATCACGCCCCACAACAGCCGCCACAGCATCAGCGCCAGCACCGCGTAGCCGGCCCAGACATGCAGTTTGAGCAGATCATCCTCGGTGAAATAGGCGGTGAAAAAGGCGATAACCAAAGACCAGTGGAAAACCCGCACCAGCGGATCCCAGACTTTGACCTGTGTTGTTGCATTCATGATGCGCGACCCTCGTACGCTGGACATGGATGCAGATTAGGCCTGCTTGCTGAAACAAAACTGAATAGCTGGGGTGGGGGTGAAATAAATCCATACAAGGGTGGGTTAGCGGCGCAGCCGCGTAACCCACTACACAGCGGCAGCAGTCGCTGACATCTCGCCGCAGTGGATTACGGCACTACGCTCCTAATCCACACTCCATTCCCTGCCTGCCGCTCCAATCTCTGCGCGGACCGCCTGCGCCAAGCCGGGTAGTGCGGCGCGTACCGGCGAACTCAAGGACCCGAACGGCGCACACGCACTGACCTCGACTCCAAACAATAGCAACCGCCGCGGCAGGACACCGAGCGCCTCCGCGAGTTCTATAAGTTCGGGCAGATCGATACCGTGACTGCTCAGCGCCCGCACCGTGTCCGGCACTGAGGGATCATGCTGGGGATGCAAGGAGATGCGTTGCACTGTGCCTGGCGATCCGGCACCGTGCACTGCGTCAACTATGATGGCGAGTTGAGCGCCCTTCCAGAATTCCAACAATTCACCGCCGACAGTGGCACAGGCGCGCAGCCGTAATGATTCGTCAACGGCAGCTTCACTTTCCAGCAGGCGCACCAGTTCCCAGCCGATCTGATCATCGCCATGCGGAGAACCCAACCCGATGATACAGATGCCGCTCATCGCCGTGTGATACGCAGATCGAGGAAATGCGTGGCGCAGGAGATGCACGGGTCGTAGTTGCGGATCACCGTTTCGCAGCGCTGTCGCAGTTCATCGTCCGACCGGTCAAGTCCCAGCGCTTCGATGGACAGGCGCAGATCCTGCTCAATGCGCGCCTGATTCTGACTGGTGGGCGGGACGATGCGTGCGTTCCTGACCAAGCCGTCGGCATCCAGTTCGTAACGATGCCAGAGCATGCCGCGCGGCGCTTCGGTGCAGCCGTAGCCGATACCGGCGCGCGGCGTGACCACCACGCGGGACGCCGCGGGTTCGTGATAAGCATCGAGCAGACGTAGCGCTTCCCACAGCGCGTAATGTATTTCCACGGCGCGCGCCAGGATCTGATGGAAGGGATTGCGACTTGGCCAGGTGATAGCGCCGGCATCAAGCGGCGCGCGTACTGCGGGCGGCAGACGGTCATGATTGAGATTGAGGCGCGCCAGCGGCCCAACCAGATAGGGTTGACCATGCAATGCACAATGCAACGCTGTCGAATGCGGTTCCTGATGCTCGGCGAAATGCGCGTCGAATTCGCTGATGGCAATATCCAGGCCGTGGTCCGACACCAGACGTCCCTCATTGAAGGGATATTCCTGCGGATGGCGCAGCGCCACCGATGTAAAGTGCTGATCAACCGCCGGCATATCGAGATCGGCAATCCAGCGCACCAGCGCTTCGGCATCGGGCAGCGCCGCGTGGAGTTTGTCACGCAACTGCGCCGCCTCGGTAAGGCGCGGCGCATGCGTGAAGCCGCCGACGCAGGCACCGACCGGATGCACGGAACGCGCGCCCAGGAAACGGATGATGTCGTTGCCGAGCGCCTGCAGGTGCAGGCCGCGGCGCACCTCGGCGGGATGCACGCGCGCCATCGCCGGCGCATTGTCGAAGCCGAGGAAATCGGGCAAGGCCAACAGATGAATGTGCAGCGCGTGACTTTCGATCCACTCGCCGCAGTAGAACAGGCGGCGCATGGCCCGCACCCATGGGCCGGGGTCCACGCCGAAGATCGACTCGATGGCATGCACCGCGCTCATCTGATAGGCCACCGGACAGATGCCGCAGATGCGCGCCGTCATGTCCGGCACTTCCGCATAGCTGCGCCCTTCGAGGAATTTTTCGAACAGCCGCGGCGGCTCGAAGATGCGCAGCCGCAGTGCGGCGATGCGCCCGTCAGCGACTTCCAGCTCCAGCGCGCCCTCGCCTTCGATGCGCGCCAACACAGGGACGTTGATGCGAAATTCGGTTTTGTTCATCATTTTCCCAGTTGTTTATGCCAAGTCTCAATGAACTCAACGCAGTCAATATTGAAGTCCCCTCTCCTGTGGGGAGAGGGGGCTATGGCAGTTGCGTCACTAACTTCAATAGCCATAACCATGCTCACATCCATTTACTACCGATCTTCCTCACCAGTTGTCTGCCACACCTGCGCAAACGCCGGCGCGGCACTGTTGATGAAGCGAAAGCGCCGTGCGACATCCGCCGGCATCAGGCCCAAACCAGAGAACCGTCTTGCCAGTGAATCAGAGTTGCTGTTCTCGGCCGGACCATAGCAGGCGTAGCAGTCGCGACCGAAGCTCGGACACAATGCGCCGCAGCCGGTGCGCGTCACCGGCCCCATGCAGGGCACGCCCTGTGCCACCAGCACGCACACGGTCTGGTGGCGCTTGCACTCGATGCAAACCTTGTCGGCATCATTGAGCGGGGCGACGCCGAACAGCAACGCGCGCAACGCGGCAAGCACCTGACGGCCGTTCACCGGACAGCCCCAAAGTTCGAGATCGACCTTGACATGCTTGGCGATGGCCGCGCTGTCGGCGAGGGTGTCGATGTATTGCGGACTGGCGTAGACCTGCGCCAGCCAGTCAGCGCTGTGCGCACCATTGCGCAATGCCTGCAAGCCACCGGCCGTGGCGCAGGCACCGATGGTGATCAGGTATTTACTATTGGCGCGCACCCGCCGGATACGTTCCAGTTCATGCGGCGTGCTGATGCTGCCCTCGACAAAGGCGACATCCACCGGCGCCTCGGGATTGACGGCACCGGCTTCGGCGAAGTGCACGATGTCGGCGAGTTCGAAGACCTCCAACAACTGTTCGCCAAGATTCAGGAACGCCAGCTGGCAGCCGTCGCAGGAGGTGAATTTGTGAACCGCGATTTTCGGTTTCATTGTCTCACCCATACCGTAACGTGTTCATTCAGAACCCCGGCACACCGAGCAGATCCTTGATATCCGTATACGCAAACACCGGCCCGTCGCGGCAGACAAAGCGGCTGCCGAACTGGCAGTGCCCGCATCGCGCCACGGCGCATTGCATATTGCGCTCCATGCTTAGATACAGTGCCGATTCCGGCAGTCCGCGTGCGCTGAGATGTTCGGCGGAAGCGCGCATCATCAGTTCCGGACCACACAGCATGGCCATCGTGCGTTGCGGATCAAAGTCCATCTCACGGAACAATTCCGTCACCAGACCGACATGCCATGACCAGCCCGGTCCGGCTTTGTCGGCGGCCAGCAGCACTGTCGTTTCGGGTTCGGCACGCCAGCGGTCATATTGCTCGCGCCAGATCAGATCATCGGAATGGCGTACACCCTGGATGATGGTCAGGTGGCCGTACTGGCTGCGGTGGCGCAACACGTGATGAATCACCGCGACCACCGGCGCGCAACCCAGTCCGCCGGTGATCACCAGCACATCCTTACCCTGCGCCGCCGCCAGCGGCCAGCCGCGACCATAGGGTCCGCGCAGACCGATGCGGTCACCGACCTTGAGTTGCGCAAGACCACGCGTCACGCGTCCGAGCGAACGCACGGTCTGAATCAGCTCCTCACCCCCTTGCGCGTCATTGACGATGGAGATCGGCACTTCGCCGACACCGTACAGATACAGCATGTTGAACTGTCCCGGCGCATAGCGGAATGCCGCGCGCACCGCATCATCCGTAAGACGCAAGCGCAGGCTGAAGATGTTGGTTGAT
>JBGPWJ010000170.1:0-5953 GCA_041492115.1 Gammaproteobacteria bacterium | reverse complement strand
GACGGGATTCGGAGTTAGATTTACGCTGAATCTGGTACTGGAACAACACAAAATGTAGGTTGAGGTAAGCGTAGCGAACCCCAACAGTCGTGGCAACCCTGTTGGGGTTCGGCAAACACCGCCTCACCCCAACCTACATAGAACCATTACACTACCGCATGGAACATACACCGCCCTACCAAGGCCTTGACCCCGACTGCATCCTCAACGCCATCGACAACGCCGGTTACGCCAGCAACGGCTCGCTGCTCGGCCTGAACAGTTACGAGAACCGCGTCTATCAGATCGGCATCGAAGACGCGCCGCCGCTGGTGGCGAAGTTCTACCGGCCGGAACGCTGGTCCAACGAGGCGATACTTGAAGAGCACGCCTTCACACTGGAACTGGCGGAGCGCGAGATCCCCGTCATCGCGCCGCTGCGCGATGCCCAAGGCGCCACGCTGCATGAATACGCCGGCTTCCGTTTCGCGTTGTTCCCGCGCCGCGGCGGGCGCGCGCCGGAACTCGACAACCCCGACAATCTGCTCTGGCTGGGACGCTTCATGGGTCGCCTGCATGCGGTCGGCGCCATTCAGCCGTTTCAGCACCGCCCCACGCTCAGCATCGAACTGTTCGGTGACGCGTCCTACCAGTACATCCTCGAACAGGGCATCCTACCGCGTGAGCTTGAAGTGCCCTATCGCAGCCTCGTCGAGGACGTGCTCAAACAAGTGCGCAACTGTTACGACCGCGCCGGTGATGTGCAACACATCCGCCTGCACGGCGACTGCCACCCCGGCAATATTCTCTGGACCGATGCCGGTCCGCATTTCGTCGATCTGGATGATTGCCAAATGGGCCCGGCGGTGCAGGATTTGTGGATGCTATTGTCCGGCGAGCGCCACGAGCAAACACTACAGCTCGGCGATATCCTCGAAGGCTATACCGAGTTCCACGACTTCAATCCGCGCGAATTGAATCTGATCGAAGCGTTGCGCACGCTGCGCATGATTCACCACAGCGCCTGGCTGGCGCGGCGCTGGAGCGACCCGGCCTTCCCACCCAACTTCCCCTGGTTCGGCGGCCCGCGTTATTGGGAGGAACAGATACTGGCGCTACGCGAACAGGCGGCACTGCTCGATGAGCCACCGCTGACGTGGTACGGATGAAACATGTATCTATGGCATAATCCCGCACAGCCATGGACACCCTCACTCTCATCCGCCCCGACGACTGGCATCTGCACGTGCGCGACGGCGCCGCACTGGCGGCGGTGATCCCGCACACCGCGCAGCAGTTCGCGCGCGCCATCATCATGCCCAATCTGAAACCGCCGGTGACCACCACAGCGCTGGCCCTGGCGTACCGCGAACGCATCCTTGCCGCGGTACCGGCCGATCTGTCTTTCGAACCGCTGATGACCTTGTACCTCACCGACAACACACCAGCCGCGGAAATCGCGCAGGCCAAAGCCAGCGGCAGGATTCACGCAGTGAAGTACTACCCCGCCGGCGCCACCACCCATTCCGACTCCGGCGTCACCGACATCAAGAAGACCTACGCCGCACTCGAAGCCATGCAGGAACACGGAGTGCCGTTGTTGGTGCATGGCGAAGTAACCGACAGCAGCGTCGATGTGTTCGATCGCGAGAAGGTCTTCATCGACGCCATACTCGCGCCGCTGGTGCAACGCTTCACCTCACTCAAGATCGTCTTTGAACACATCACCACGCGCGATGCCGTAGACTTTGTCGTCAGCGCCCCGGCACGCATTGGCGCCACGCTCACCGCGCATCATCTGCTTTACAATCGCAACGCCATGTTCGCCAGTGGCATACAACCGCATTATTACTGCCTGCCGGTGCTGAAACGCGAGACTCACCGCGCGGCGCTGCTCGACGCCGCCAGCAGCGGCAATCCGAAATTCTTTCTCGGCACTGACAGCGCGCCCCACTCACAAACCAGCAAGGAATCGGCCTGCGGCTGCGCCGGCATTTACACCGCGCATGCCGCGCTGGAACTGTACGCCGAGGCCTTCGAACAGGCCGGTGCGCTCGACCGCCTGGAGGCCTTCGCCAGCTTTCACGGTCCTGACTTCTACGGTCTGCCGCGCAATCACGGCACAGTGACACTCAGTAAAGAACAGTGGCAGATTCCCGATGCCTATCCGCTGGGCGAGGAACGCCTGATCCCGCTACGAGCCGGCGCCAAGATGTCCTGGCGGATACAGAAATAACGTAGGGGCTACACTTTGCCATTCACCCCGACAGTCATTACACTCTCCTCATGAGCCCGATACCGGAAAAGGCTGAACAGATCCGCCAGATACACGCGAGCTTGATCCATCGCGTGGTCATCGCCTGCCAGAACCGCCAACTGGTTCCCGATCTCGATGCCGTGCTGAAGACTTCCGAGGATAACGGCTGGTTGCAACTGGTGGGCGCGATCCGCCGCATCCTGGGCGGTGTGCGTGACGCGAAGATTCTCACCGGTCTCGACGAAGAAGACAGCGTCATCATCGAGTCGATTCTGCTCGGTCTACAAAATCCACAGACACTGCCGGCATTGGACGCGGGCTCCGATGCCGCGGCCGCCGCACCAGGCCTGGCCGCTTTGATTCACGCCGCCCGCAGCGGCGACGCCCAAACCCTGCACACCCTCGCCGACATGGCCACCACTATGATGGCCGGCGGCGGTGACATGGCGCGCCTCGCCGCCGTCATGCGTCCGCTGATCGAAGGCGAGCGCACACCAGAGAAACTCTGCAAAGGCATGAGCGCGCAAGGCGAGAGCCTGGTGCTGGCGATCCTGACAGAACTCGGCAAGCTTGAAGTGCATTGATCTGTCGCCCATGACAGCAAGCATAGTAGGGTGGGCAAACGGTTTTCGTTTGCCCACGCGGGTTCATTGCCGGTTCCGAACGCGTGGGCAACAAGTTGCCCACCCTACATCGATCTGATTTCGCATTTACCTCCGGAACCGTTATCCTCTCTCTATGACCGACGCCTCACCAAAACCCCCCATGGCCCTGCGTTTCCGCGGTTATCTGCCGGTTGTCATCGACGTGGAAACCGCGGGATTCAATTGCAAGACCGACGCACTGCTGGAAATCGCCGCCGTCACACTGCGCCTGGATGAGTCCGGTCACCTGCAACAGCACGAGAGTCACGCTTATCACGTGGAGCCCTTCCCCGGTGCCAAGCTCAATCCGGAGGCATTGGCCTTCAACGGCATCGATCCCTATCATCCGTTCCGTCTGGCACGGCCTGAAGCCGATGCCCTGGGCCTGGTCTTTCAGGCGATACGGCATGCCGTCAAGGAACAGGGCTGCACCCGCGCCATCCTGGTCGGACACAATCCCACCTTCGACCTGACATTCGTCAATGCCGCGGCGGAACGCTGCGGCATCAAACGCAATCCCTTCCATCCCTTCAGCAGCTTCGACACGGCAACGCTGGGCGCATTGGCCTATGGCCAGACCGTACTGGCGCGCGCCGTCCAGGCCGCAGGCCTGGATTGGGACAGTGCGCAGGCGCACTCCGCCCGCTACGATGCCGAGCGCACCGCCGCGCTGTTCTGTACCATCTTCAACCGCTGGGAAGATCAGCAAGCGGCACCCTTCACGCCCTACGCACCGGCGGCCGTCGCGGAATCCTGAGCGGCAGCGCCCCTGAAACTGCGGGCGGCGGCACACCGGATGACTATAATCGTCCGGCGAATAACGATGATCGCTCAATAAAATGGATGAGCCAACTCATGTACAGCCAAAATCTCGCTATCATAGTTGTGGACGATCAGGAGTCAGGCCGCAACTTCGCACGCGCCGCGCTGAGTCGCGAAGGCTACTCTGCTGCGTAACTGCTGACGACACCAATATCAGCCGTGAAGCCCTGCTGAAAGCGGCTGATGACAATCTCTATCAGGCCAAGGCCGAGGGGCGGAACAAGGTGGTGTGTTAGATATTATTGAGCCGCGCGTAACGTCAGCCTCGTGTACATAAGCATCTTGTTCACCACGCCGCAATCACTCATACCAGGCAAGAATGTAATAGAGGAACTGTCCTTCCGAGGATTTCGACGGCCCGTGCACCTGCGCCGCATATCGGTTCTTATCAGGATCGGAAGCCGCCAGCGCGGCATCCAGCGATTCCATCACTTCAACACATCCGGCCGGCACGCGATTGCGTACGCGCCGCGGTGCATACACGACGGCGTACTGCACATCGGAGACATGAGTCTGTGGATCAGGGGGTACCATGCCGAGCATTTAGTTTTCCTGTCAGATGGACGCGCGCCACACCAGACGGTAACTCCGGTGCCGCGGTACGATTGAGGCGCAGGCCTATCCTACACTCCAGGTGGCAGACCGAAAAGGCATAAGACAGCGCGACCGCGTACGCCACTTTGGGACGATAGACACGCAGGACAGCGAAGCGATTTAAACACCGCTTTCAGAATTCTCAACATCCGGCAGATGCCACGACACCAGCGTCGTCGCCAGCATCACCAGCACACCAAGCGTCAACAGCGACAACACCGGGTCCGCACCTTGCCCCGCCGCATAGGCATAGACGCCGGTGGCCGCCAGCATGCCAAGGTTTTCGAAGAACTGCTGCACCGCGACCGCGCCACCCGCGCCCAGTGTGCGATGCCCGATCTCCTGCAAGGTGGCATTCACCGGAACAACGAAGATGCCACCGGCAATGCCTGCGACCAGCAGCGCCAGCCGCGCCGGCCACAACGCGTCGGTGATGGCGAGCAGGATGATGCAGATGCCCATGCCATAAGCGGCAACGCGCGCGCGATGCAGTTTGTCAAGCGGGATCAAGCGCGGCGCGATGAAGGCGCCGACCGCGACACCGATGGCGCTGAACAAGGTCAGCGCGGCGATGTCCTCGGTACTGTGCAGTTCAAGAACGATGGGCGCCCACCCCACCACCATGACGCGCAACACCGCGGCCGACGACCAGAACAGCGTCACGCCCAGTGTCGCGAACAGCGCCCGTGAGGTGCTGAGCAAGGTGCGCGTCATGCCGGCGAAGTAACGTACTGCGAGCAGACGCTGCGTGACGCGTATCGGCGTGCGCGTCATGCCGAGCACAATCAACGCTGAGGCAAGGTAACAACCGATCACCGCCGTCAGCGCCAGTGGCACCGAGCGGTCCGCGGCGCTGCCGCCGGCCAGCGCACCGCTGACGATTGCCATGATGGTCGTGCCTTCGATCAGTCCGTTCGCGGCGACCAACTGCTCGCGCCCCAGCAGCTCCGGCAGAATCCCATACTTCGCCGGTCCATAAAACGCGGCGCCAATACCGGCTACGGCATAGGCCGCGAGCGGATCGACACCGATCATCAATAAACCTGCACCCAGCGCCTTGATGCCATTGGCACCGAACAGCACCCAGACCTTGCTATGCCGGTCCGCCACCACCCCGACCCACGGCGCGAAGATCACAAACGCCACCAGAAACGAGGCCTGCAATGCCGGGATATACCAGGCCGCCAAGTGCGCGCTGTGCAGTACCAGGGCGATGGCAGCGAAAAGCAGCGCATTATCAGCGAAGGCACTGAGGAACTGCGCGGCCAAGAGCAGATGGACATTCCGGTTCATGTGGCGGTTGCTCCCGTGTTCTTCTGTTGGCGATGAACCGTCTTTGGTGAGTGGATTGGCAAACCGCGCGCTACCGGTGCCGTAATGGAATCATGAGTGTACAAAGAAGCAGGCGATTCTGCCTAGAGAGTACTGGCCTCCAATCCGCTTAACAGGAGCAGCGCCTCGCTGCCTGACATCCCGCACACATCGGCCATCGATTTAAAGGATGAACACACGACCGGGCGTTCCGGCAGGCCGAACAATCGGCAGCGCAGGTCTTCGCCAAGTTGCACGCAGCGTACACCCGCGGGCTTGCCGTGCGGCAGTCCCGGGATTGCCGATGTAATGGAAGGCGCGATGCAGCAGGCACCGCAGTTGGTTC
>JBGPWJ010000019.1:0-17482 GCA_041492115.1 Gammaproteobacteria bacterium | reverse complement strand
GGCGACCTGGATCTGTTCCGCATCGCCCAGGAACTCCCCGAGCCCGAAGATCTGCTGGAAAGCGAAGATGACGCGCCCATCATCCGGCTCATCAATGCCCTGCTCACCGAGGCCATCAAGGAAAACGCCTCGGATATTCACATCGAACCCTTCGAGAACCGGCTGCGGGTGCGCTTTCGCATCGACGGCGTGATGCGCGAGGTCCTGCAACCCAAGCGCGTGCTCGGTCCGCTGCTGGTGTCGCGCGTCAAGGTCATGGCCAAACTCGACATCGCCGAGAAGCGTCTGCCGCAGGACGGCCGCATCTCGCTGCGCATCGCCGGGCGCGCCGTGGACGTGCGCGTCTCAACGTTGCCGTCCGGACACGGCGAGCGCGTGGTGCTGCGTTTGCTCGACAAACAGGCAGGACGTCTCGATCTTCAGCACCTTGGCATGTCGGCGCACGACCTCGGCGTGTTCGGCCGGCTCATCAATCGCCCGCACGGCATCATCCTGGTCACCGGCCCGACAGGCTCGGGCAAGACCACCACCCTGTACGCCGGGCTCACCCTGCTCAACGACAAGGTGCGCAACATCATGACGGTCGAAGACCCGATCGAATACTACCTCGACGGCATCGGCCAGACCCAGGTCAATACCAAAGTCGATATGACCTTCGCGCGCGGACTGCGCGCGATACTGCGCCAGGACCCGGACGTGGTGATGGTCGGCGAAATCCGCGACCTCGAGACCGCGCAGATCGCCGTGCAGGCCAGTCTCACCGGCCATCTGGTGTTGTCCACTCTGCACACCAACAGCGCGGTCGGCGCCGTGACGCGTTTGCGCGACATGGGTGTCGAGCCCTTCCTGTTGTCCTCGACACTGATCGGCGTGCTGGCGCAGCGCCTGGTGCGCAAACTGTGCCCAGACTGCAAGCAGCCTTACAGCGCCAGCGAAGTCGAATGCCAGGAGTTGGGCGTGCCCGCCCACACACCACCGACGCTGTACAAGACGCAGGGTTGCGCGACGTGCAACTACCTGGGCTTCCGCGGCCGCACCGGCATCTATGAGCTGGTCGAAGTGGGCGAGCCGATGCGCGTCCTGATCCATGACGGTTCCGGTGAACACCAGCTTGAAGCCCACGCCCGCCGCAACTCGGTCAGCATCCGCCAGGACGGCATGCAACGGGTGCTGGCGGGAGATACCTCGTTGGAAGAGGTGATGCGGGTGGCGCGGGAAGAATAGAGAAAAGGGCAAAAGTTAAAAGATAACAGTAACGCCTCGTGGTTACTTTTCCCTTTTATCTTTTATCTTTATATCTGACTCTCTTCATGGGCGCCTTCGAATACCAAGCTCTCGACGCCGCCGGCCGCGAACGTAAAGGCGTGCTGGAAGGCGACACTCCGCGCCAGGTGCGTCAGCAATTGCGTGAGCAGGGCCTGGCCCCGATTGATGTGCGGGAAGTGCATGAACAGGCCAGCGCCGCTGGCCAGCGCCGCGCGCCGCTGTTCACCCGGCGCGGCATCAGCGCGGCGGCACTGGCTTTGTTCGCGCGGCAACTCGCCACGCTGGTGCGATCCGCAATGCCGGTTGAGGAGTCGTTGCAAGCAGTGGCGCAGCAGACCGAGCAGCCGCGCATCAAAGGCATGATCATGGCGGTGCGCTCGCGGGTATTGGAGGGCCACACGCTGGCCGCCGGCCTGAGCGATTTCCCGCAAGCATTCCCCGATTATTTCCGCGCCACCATCGCTGCGGGCGAACAGTCCGGCCATCTTGACGTGGTGCTGGAGCGGCTCGCCGATTATGCCGAGAACCGCCAGCAGCTCGGCAGCAAGTTCCAGCTTGCACTGCTCTATCCGGCGCTGATCAGCCTGGTGGCGGTGCTGGTGGTGACCTTCCTGCTCGCCTATGTCGTGCCGCAGGTGGTGCAGGTGTTCGAAAACATCGGTCAGCAGTTGCCGCTGCTGACGCGTGGCCTGATCGCGCTGTCCGCGTTCGTGCGCGAATACGGGATCGCCATACTGATCCTGCTTGGCATCGGCATCGGCGTATTCAATTATCTGCTGCGCCGGCCCGCCATGCGGCGGGCTTGGCATGCCCTGCAGTTGCGCATGCCGCTGCTCGGCCGTTTGCTGCGTGGCCTGTACGCGGCGCGCTTCGCCCGCACCTTCAGCATTCTGGCCGCTAGCGGCGTGCCGGTGGTGGAGGGCCTGAGCATCTCCGCAGCGGTGCTGTCCAGCATCCCGATGCGCGAGGCCATCGACGAGGCGGCCGCGCGAGTTCGCGAAGGCGCCAGTCTGCGCGTCGCCCTGGGCCGCAGCGGACTGCTGCCACCGATGATGCTGCACCTGATCGCCAGCGGCGAGACCAGCGGCGATCTGGAGGTGATGCTGGAGCGCGCCGCCATGAACCAGGAGCGCGAGCTGGAAACGTATATGGCGACCTTGCTCGGCCTGTTCGAGCCCTTGCTGATCCTGGTCATGGGCGGTCTGGTGCTGCTGATCGTCATCGCCATCCTGCTGCCGATCTTCGACCTGAATCAATTAGTGAAGTAGTGATCACGCCTCATGGGTAACCGACTCTCCAAAATCTATACCCGCACCGGCGATCAGGGCAGCACCGGTCTTGGCGACGGTCGCCGCGTTGACAAGGATGATGCGCGCATCGAGGCGATCGGCGCCATCGACGAATTGAACAGCGCGCTCGGCTTGCTGTTGACCGAATCCTTGCCCGCCGCGGTGCGCGATTGTCTCACGCAAGTACAACACACACTGTTCGATCTTGGCGGTGAGCTGTCCATCCCCGGCCACACCCTGCTCACGCCCGTTTATGCGACGCGGCTGGAACAGGTATTGGATGGTTTCAATGCCGATCTGCCGCCACTCAAGGAATTCATCCTTCCCGGCGGCAATGCCGCTGCCGCCACCTGCCATCTGGCGCGCGCCATCTGCCGCCGCGCCGAACGTCGCACCATCACGCTGGCGCGCGACGAAGCGGTCAATGCAGCGGCGCTGATTTATCTCAACCGTCTATCCGATCTGCTGTTCGTGATCGCACGCGTGCTGGCGCGTGCCGATGGCGGCAGTGAAGTGTTGTGGCAATCTGGACGGAATGCATCTTGATCCAGCGCGTATCCTTTTAACCCACCGGCCACAACCATGCCGCACCACGCACGCCGCTGGCATCGCCGTATTGGGCCGGCACCAGCCGCGTGTCAACGCGATCGGAAAATACATAGCGTCCCCACAAGGCGGGTACGCTCTCGTACAGTGCGGCGATGTTCGACATGCCACCGCCCAACACGATCACCTCGGGATCGAGCACGTTGATGACACTGGCCAATGAGCGCGCCAGCCGATCCGCATAGCGGTGCAAAGCAGCCTGTGCCGTTGCCTCGCCCTGCGCTGCGCGCGTGGCGATTGCCGCGGCGCTGAGTTGCAGGCCGGTGACCTGCTGGTAATCCAGCGCCAGCCCGGGGCCCGACACAAAGGTTTCGATGCAACCGTGCTTGCCGCAATAGCAAGCCGGGCCCGGTAATTCATCAGCCTGCGGCCACGGCAAAGGGTTGTGTCCCCATTCACCGGCGATGGCATTGGGCCCCGCCAACAGTCGGCCGTCGATAACGATGCCGCCACCCGTGCCGGTGCCGATAATCACTCCGAACACGCTGCGTGCGCCGGCCGCGGCGCCATCGCTGGCCTCGGACAGCGCAAAGCAATCAGCATCGTTGGCGAGTCGTACCGGACGGCCTAGCGCCTGTTCCAGATCGCGCTGCAAGGGCTTGCCGTTCAGACACACAGAATTGGAATTCTTGATCAGACCGCTGGCCGGGGAGATCGCGCCCGGCGTGCCGATGCCGACGCTGCACGGCGCCTGGCACTCGGCTTCGATGTCATTGACCAGCGCAACAATCGCGGCGATGACGGCCGCGTATTCACCCGCCGGTGTGGCAATGCGTCGCTCGGTGCGCACAGCGCCCGACGCAGTCAAGGCAATGGCCGCGATTTTACTGCCACCCAGATCAATCCCGATGCGCATGATGGTGTCTGCAATATGTCTCAGTGTGTCGCGACGGTGCCGATCGCTCCAGCGTCAATACTGAATCAAACGCACCTCTCAGTGCCCAGCCTCTATCTCGCCTGCTGCAACAGCGTGCAAACCTTCTGCGCGCCGTCGAGCAGACGCGGTGTGGCGCGATGCAGGTCATCGGCCGGGACCGTGTACAACCGGCCGTGGCGGACGGCGCTCATCTGCGGCCAGCGTTTCCAGGTGTCGAACGCGTTGTCCGGTTCGCCTTGCCAGGTGCCGGCGATGATGACGTCGGGATCGGCGCCGAGCACAGCCTCTGTCGAAACGGCCGGCGCCAGCGGGACGAGGTCGGCGAAAATATTGCGGCCGCCGCACAGCGCAAGCAGCGCCGAGATCAGGTGCGCGCCGTTGACGGTCATGAGCGGCTGTGCGCTGATCTGGTAGAACACCCGCAGCGGCCGTTGTTCGGCATACCTGGCGCGCAATGCGTCCAAGCGCACTTCGAAGTCTCGCGCCGCCGTTTCGGCGGATGCATCAGCACCGGTCAGATGGCCAAGCTTGCGCAGGTCGTCGGCGATATCCTGCAGATGGCGCGGTTCGCTGATAAATACCGGCACGCCGAGTCGCCTTAGTTGCGCGATATCGGCGCGCGGATTACCGCTGTCCCAGGCCACGACAAGATCGGGCTTGAGCGCCAGCACACGTTCGAGGTCGATGCGTGAGGAATCGCCGATGCGCGCGATGCCGCGGGCGGCGGGCGGGTAATCGCTCCACACGTCGGCGCCGACGATGCGCGCGCCGACGCCGGCGGCAAACAGCAGCTCGGTGATATGCGGCGCGAGACTGATGATGCGCTGCGCCGGGCGAGCGAGCTGGATGTCATCGCCCAGGATGTCGATCGATTCCACGGCCAGTGCTTGCTGCGTCGCAGACACCAACAGCAGGCCAGCCAGCACGCGTCTCAGCCGAGCCTCCGGCCTGGATGATCGGCCTCGACCTGGATGCGCGTCAGCGCGCCCGCCGACCGGTTTGCCGTGACGCAATAAATCGATCAGCATGACAAGGTGTGCAAGCGGCGTGGCGGTTCAGCGTGTCAGACCTGCCAGCGACAACAGCAGCAGCACGCCGACCCAGATCACCAACGTGCGCCACATTAGACCGAGCGCGGATTTGACCATCGCCACATGCGCCTCGGGGGACTGCTCATCCGGCGCCGGACCCTCGGCATCGAGACGCAGCGCGCCCGCACCGGTGCGCATCAGCACGGCGCTATTGGCATCGGCGTGCTGACCGGCGTGTTCCTGCTGATAGTCGTTCCAGCCGTGCATGGCATCTTCGAAACTGCCGGACAGGGCATAGCTGAGAGCCACCAGTCGCGCCGGCAGCCAAGCGAGGATCTCATGCAGGCGGCGCGCGGCAGCAATGTAACCGGCACCCTCGGCATCGGCGGGTCGCAGGCTATCCGGCAGCAGCACCGCCAGTCGGAACAGCGCAGCGCCCAGGGGACCGAGCAGGGCGTACCAGAACAGTACGGCGAACAGCCGTTCATTGCATTGCGCCAGTACGGCATCCGTGACAACGCGGCTGCGGGTCCAGGGATCGGGCGGGGCGTCATAACCCAGCAGTTCACTGGCGCTGCTTTGTACGCGTTCCGCGTCACCCGCTTCGATGGCGGCGCAATAGGCATCGGCCTCGGCATCGAGGTCGCGTGGCCCGAGGCAGTAGAGCAGCACCACAACGCCGAACACCACACCCAGCAGACTCAACAGCACACCGTGCAGCAGTTCCTGCATAAGACCGACCGCGAACAGCGGCACGGCCAGCGTCACGATGACGCCCACTGGGCCGTCCCAGAAAGCGGCGGAACCGAGGCGTGCGCGTACGGCGCTGACATAGCGGTTAAACCAGTCATAGTGGCGCAGGTGCTGGTACTGGCCGAGGAATCGCTCGGCAAGCAGCGCGAGTACCAGTGTGATCAGTATCATAGGACTAGGCTCTTGATGGGTCCGGTAAAGTTTCCGGGTTCGGGCGCGGATATGCAAGCCAGCCGCCAGCGCGGAATTACTGTACTGGCTGAGCAGATCGCATTGCCTCGGCCCCGCACAGGCCAGACTGCGCGCAGTTCAGATGTGCCCAGCCTCCGCATCAATCAGCGCACGTAACCGCGGCCAGTCGAAGGCCGGACCAGGATCGGTCTTGCGGCCCGGCGCGATGTCGCTGTGTCCGATGATGCGAGGTAAGGTGATATGCGGATAGGCGCGCATGAGACTGCGCACGACCGGTGCCAGCGTCTGGTATTGCACGTCGCTGTAGGGCGTGTCGTCGTCGCCCTCCAGCTCGATGCCGATGGAAAAATCGTTGCAGTTCGCGCGGCCCTCGAAACTCGACGCGCCGGCATGCCAGGCGCGCTGCGTGAACGGGACGTATTGGAGCAACGCGCCATCGCGGCGGATCAGCAGATGTGCGGAAACGCGCAGCCCGACGAGTGTGGTGAAATACGGATGGGCCGTGCAATCCAGCGTGCCGGTGAACAGGGCATCGATCCAGGGTCCGCCGAATTCACCGGGCGGGAGACTGATGCCGTGCAGCACCAGCAGGTCGATTACGTGAGGCGCCGGGCGCGGATCGCAATGCGGCGACAGGCGCAGTTGCGCGGCGTCCAGCAGGCCGGTGGTGGTGTCTACCTGCATGCGCCGAAGACGCCCCTCACAGCCGTCGCGAATTGATGAGGGCGATTTCGTTGGCGTCGTTGAGCGCGCTGTCGAGGTCGCCGAACTGCCGGTCGATGGTGACGCGTACCGCATCCTCGGCCAGCAATCGTTCCCATTTGCCACCGCGCGAGCGCAGCCATGTCAGCAGGCCGCGTACATCGCGCGCGCTGTCCGGCAAGGTCACTTCTTCGGAGGCACGACCCAGCAGGTCGACGAGTTGTGCGAAATACAGAATTTTAGCCATGCGTGCATTCTAGCAGGCTTTCAAGCCGGGTCCGCTACGTTACATACCGAAGCGCTCGATGGTCCAGCTCACGCCGCCCAGCGTGGCGGTGGGGTGACGGGAATGCAGGAAGCTCTCGATATCGGCAACACTCGCCTGCGGCACGTCCACCAGCAACAGCACCTCGCCATGTCGCAGTGCATCGCGCAGTTCACCGAGACCGACACTGGGCAGGCCGGTTTCAAGCACGCCCAGTACCAGGGTGGCGATCATCAGCGCGATCATCGCCACCGACCATGCCGTTGCCGCGCTGAGCACGCCGATCACCAAGCCGAGCAAGGCAAGGAAAAATACCGCCAGATTGGTATTCCACCAGATCCGCTCCAGGTGATGCAGCAGATCACGGCGTTGCCACTCGCTGGCCTTGGGCAATCCTTCCAGGGCGACACCGGCACGTGCCACGGCATGGATATGCCGCTTGCCGATGCCATGCCAAGTCAAATCTTCCACAGCGATGCGGGACTGCGCGGTATCGGGAAACAGGAAATACAAACGTCGTTTCATGACAGTCTCCTTGGTAGAAGAACAGGCAAAGACCGATTAAGTCATCAGGTAGTGGCTCGAGTCTGCCCCTGTTGCGCTGCGCAGGCAACCCTGCGCACCTTAGGGAATACACCCGCTGTGGTATTCCGCCGCCCCAGGGGTCTGCTGTTAGAATGGCGCGGCAATGTCACTACAGCGCTGGAGCCGGAAATGATTCTGAATGTTTACGTGGACGACCGGACCTTCCAGGTCGATGTCCCGCAGGATGTCCTGGACGAGGGCCGGGAATTCTTCACTCGCATGGATCAGGACATGGATCAGGGCTGGCAGATGAGCCGGGAATTCGTTGATAACCCCAGCGCCCTGGACCGCTGTCAGATCGCCGCCGACAAACTTCTCACCGCTTTGCACAAGGACAACCGCAATCTGCTGCTGCTGATGGCCGGTTATATCCTGACCCACATGCCGGGTGTGCACGGCGTCAACATCGACACTAGCGGCGAGATGCAGAACACCCGGCTGCTGATGACCGCGGAGCAGCCAAAATGATGACCTCCAAGCGCACCTATGTTGCGCAATTGCCGCAAAGGAAATCCGCATGACGCTTCTGGAACAAGCCGTCAGCGCCGTGCGCGGCTGGGACCCATCACGCGCCGCGGAGCGCGGTCAGTGCCTGGCCTTGCTGGAGTTGATTGTGGCGCGCATGCAGGATGCCCTGGCCATCTGGCAGACGCATCGCGACGCGCCGATTGAGCAGGACGCGAAACGCTCCGTGACCACCCTGGTGCGCCCCGACGCGGCCAAGCGGCTCAGCGATCTGCACTACCAGACCAGGGACGCCGCACGGCAACTGATGGACCTGACCGGCGTGCCGTTCATCGACACCTTCGATCTGTGCGAAGAGCTGACCATTGAACTGGCTTACCGCCAGCTAAAATTGGGCGAGACCATTCCCTACATCTGCGTCAAGGCCGTGGAAAACCAGCAGCGGCGTCTGAGCGCAGTGGAACAGGCGCTGAGCGGTCTGCGCCTATCCTGAGCGCACGATCCTCCCTGTAAGGAGTCCATGGATTATTCGCTGCGGTAGCCCCGCACTCACTACAATTCGATCTGCGTGCCCAGTTCGACCACGCGGTTGGTCGGGATCTTGAAAAATGACATGGCCGCACCGGCATTGCGGGCCATGCTGGCGAACAGTCGCTCGCGCCATAAGGCCATGCCCGGCGCGATGGTCGGTATGAGTGTTTCCCGGCTGAGAAAGAACGATGTCTCCATCAGATTGCATGCGACACCATGGCCGGTGCATTGCATCAGCGCCTTGGGAATGTCGGTATCGTCCATGAAGCCATAGCGGATGGTGATGCGAAAGAAGTTGTTGCCCAGCGGTAGCACGGTCAGGCGTCGGCCGTCACTGACATAGGGCACATCCTCCGTCACCACTGTCAGCAGCGCGACACGTTCATGCAGCACCTTGTTGTGCGCAAGATTGTGCAGCAAGGCGTGCGGCACACCTTCAGGGTGGGCCGTCATGAACACGGCCGTGCCGGGCACGCGGAGCGGAGGATATTTGGCGATCCCGTCAAGAAAAGGCTCCAGCGCGATTTCATTGGCATGCAGGCGATCAAAGACAATCTCGCGGCCGCGTTTCCAGGTCGACATCAACGTGAAGATGGCGGCCCCGATGACCAGCGGGAACCAGCCGCCGTGTTCGATCTTCACGGCATTGGCACCGAAGAAGGCCAGGTCAACAGACAGGAAGCCCACCACCACCGCACCACTGGCAAAGGTATTCCATCCCCAGAGTTTGCGTACCACCACAAACGCCAGCACCGTCGTGATTACCATGGTACCGGTTACCGCGATGCCATAGGCCGCCGCCAGATTGCTCGATGACTGGAAACCCAGTACCAGCGCAATAATCGCAACCAGCAGCGACCAGTTGATCGCGGGCACATAGATTTGTCCGATCTCCTCATCCGAGGTATGCAGTATTTCCATGCGCGGACAATAGCCGAGTTGAATCGCCTGGCGGGTCAGCGAGAATGCGCCGGAGATGACAGCCTGCGAGGCGATGATGGTGGCCACCGTCGCCACTATCACCAGGGGGAACAGACCCCAAGCCGGCACCATCAGATAGAAGGGATTGCGCACCGCCGCGGGATCGTGGAGCAGCAGGGCGCCCTGCCCGAAATAATTGAGCACCAGCGCCGGTAACACAAACCAGAACCAAGCCACGGCGATCGGTGGTCGGCCGAAATGACCCATGTCCGCGTACAGCGCCTCGGCACCGGTCAGCGCCAGCACTACCGCGCCCAGGGACAGGAAGCCAAGCCACTTGTGCATCATGAAGAAGTCGATCGCGTAATAAGGATTGAGCGCCCGCAACACCGTCGGCTCATGGAGGATGTTCACCAGCCCCAACCCGGCCAGGACCACGAACCAGATGCACATGGCGGGACCAAACAGCGCGCCGATGCCCGCCGTGCCCTTGCGCTGAATCATGAACAAGCCGATCAGCACGCCGAGTGTGACGGGAATGACATAAGGTTTGAGCAGCGGCGTCGCCACCTCCAGACCTTCCACGGCGCTGAGCACGGAAATGGCCGGCGTGATCATGCCATCGCCGTAGAACAGCGCGGCACCGAAGATGCCCATGACCATCATGATCCAGCGGTTGCGCGAGCCGGCAACCGAAACGCGCTGCGTCAAAGCCATCAGTGCCATGATGCCGCCCTCGCCACGGTTGTCGGCGCGCATCACAAATACCACGTACTTGAGCGACACCACGATCAGCAGCGACAGAAAAATCACCGAGAGGATACCCAGCACATTGTCGTGAGTGAGTGGCACAGGGTGCGTGCCGCCGAACACTTCCTTCATGGTGTAAAGAGGACTGGTGCCGATATCGCCATACACGACACCGATGGCCCCCATCACCAGGGCGCTCGAGCCCGACTTCGGCAGGATGGGAATAGTCACAGCAGATTTCATCGGAATTGCATCGCTCTGTTGTTGTGGAGCCGGGTCGGCGAACTCATTTTACTGCGATGAAATGTCGGGCGGAGTAGCGTAGTTTGCGTAATCCGCCCTGCATCTGCACGATTCTACTCGTCAGTTACACAACCCTGCGAAGCATCCTTGACGTTCTTGATGAATTTAAACAGCGTGCCGCGCGTGGCCTTGTAGGGCGGCATGGTCCAGGCGGCCTTGCGGCGCGCCATCTCGGTCGCATCGACCGCGATGCTGAGCGTCTTGCTGTCCGCGTCGACGGTAATCACATCGCCGTTTTTGACCAGCGCGATCGGTCCGCCTTCCTGCGCTTCCGGTACGATGTGGCCGATGATGAAGCCGTGCGAGCCGCCCGAGAAACGGCCGTCGGTGAGCAATGCGACATCCTTGCCGAGTCCCGCGCCCATGATTGCCGAAGTCGGTGTCAGCATCTCCGGCATGCCGGGTCCGCCTTTGGGGCCCTCGTAGCGGATCACCACCACATCACCCTTGACGATCTCCTTGCGCTCCAGGCCCGTAAGCATATCTTCTTCGCAGTCGTAGACCTTGGCGGGACCGGAGAACTTCATGCCTTCCTTGCCGGTTATCTTCGCCACCGAGCCGCCGGGCGCGAGATTGCCCTTGAGTATCTGGATGTGGCCGGAGGACTTGATCGGCTTTTCCATCGGCATGAACACGTCCTGACCGGGCTTGAGACCGGGCAGGTCTTTCAGATTCTCGGCGATGCTCTTGCCGGTTACGGTCAGGCAACTGCCATCGATCAGCCCTTTCTCCAGCAGGTATTTCATCACCGCCGGCGTGCCGCCGACATTGTGCAGATCTTCCATGACGTACTTGCCGGAAGGCTTCAGGTCGGCGAGGAATGGCACGCGGTCGGAGACACTCTGGAAATCATCGATGCAGAGCGGCACAGCGACGGCGCGCGCCATCGCGATCAGGTGCAGCACCGCATTGGTGGAACCGCCCAGTGCCATGACGATGACCATGGCGTTTTCGAACGCGGCGCGCGTCATGATGTCGCGCGGCTTGAGATCGATCTCCAGCAGATGCCGGATCGCCGCGCCGGCGGCGTGGCATTCCTGGATCTTGACCGGATCGACCGCCGGATTGGAGGAACTGTAGGGCAGACTCATGCCCAGCGCTTCAATCGCCGAGGCCATGGTGTTGGCGGTGTACATGCCGCCGCAGGCGCCGGCGCCGGGGCAGGAATGCTTGACGATGTCCTGGCGTTGCGGTTCATCGATCTTGCCGGCGATGAACTCGCCATAGCTCTGGAAGGCCGAGACGATGTCGAGGGTCTTCTCGTGCGAATGACCGGGTTTGATGGTGCCGCCGTAGATCATCAGTGACGGGCGGTTCAAACGCCCCATGGCGATGATGCAGCCGGGCATGTTCTTGTCGCAGCCGGGGATGGAGATATTGGCGTCGTACCACTGTGCGCCCATCACCGATTCGATGGAGTCGGCGATGATCTCGCGCGATTGCAGCGAATAGCTCATGCCGTCGGTGCCCATGGAAATGCCGTCGGACACGCCGATGGTGTTGAAGCGCATGCCCACCAGCCCGGCCGCAACCACGCCCTTCTTGACCTCGGCGGCCAGATCATTGAGATGCATATTGCAGGTGTTGCCCTCCCACCAGACGCTGCTGATACCGACTTGTGCCTTGTCCATGTCGGGCTCGGTCATGCCGGTGCCGTAGAGCATAGCCTGCGAAGCGCCCTGGGATTTGGGCTGGGTGATGCGGGAACTGTAGCGGTTGAGTTTCTGCGACATATCGCCCTCGGGCAGCGTGGACTGTGTCTCGATGCAAAGATCTGCGAGGGCGGAATTGTAAAGCATCGGGGGGCGCGCGGCGAATTTGCGTGCCTTTGAATGCAGCCTGGGTTTCGCTGCGCTCAACCCAGACTGCATCTAAGCGGTTTATTTTTTGGCGTGCAGCACCTTGGCCGCTTTGCGCACCATGGCCGGCTTGACCCACAGCAGCGCGGTATAGCGGCCGGCGCCGGCACACGCGGCATCGATGGCGGTGACATTGATCTTTTCGGCCGCGAGCTTCTTCAGCACCGACGCGACCGCGCCGGGACGGTCCTTGCCCTGCACCAGAAAGCCGGTCTTCTTCGCGCTCAGCTTGAGCCCCGCACTGCGTGCGACTTTGCTCAGCGCGGGTGTGTGTTCCGGGATCAGATCGATCTGCGCCTGACGCCCGTTGGGGAAGCCGGTAAAAGCCAGCAGATTCACCCCGGCGTCGCGCAGTGTGTCGAGCACGCGAAGTGCGGCGCCGGGGCGGTTGGATACCGCCATGGAAAAATAATCGACCTTGCGAATGGTGTCGGCCATGATGTCCTCCTGTTCTGATTCCGGGTGGTGCGAACGACGCCGGCTGCGGTGTCTCCTTGAAGTATAGCCGCTGATTTTTCCAGCACGTGCGCTGCCGCGCTTGCGTGACCGCGCACGCACGTCCAGAATCGCGCCATGATGCTCGCCGCACCCACCCTGATGCAGATGCTGCGCGCGCTGATCGCCGCTCCTTCGGTGAGTAGCGTCAGCCCACAGTTCGATCAGAGTAATCGCGCTGTCATCGAACTGCTGGCTGCCTGGCTGGAGGGGCTGGGCTTTCGCAGCGAGATCCTGCCGCTGCCGCATCAACCCGACAAGTTCGACCTGATCGCGACGCTGGGCTCGGGGCCTGACGGCTTGGTACTGGCTGGTCACACTGATACCGTGCCTTACGATGCGACCGGCTGGCGTCATGACCCATTCACGCTCAGCGAGGCCGATAACCGGCTCTATGGTCTGGGCACGTCGGACATGAAGTCGTTCTTCGCATTGGCCATCGAGGCGGCGCGCCGCTTCCGTGCCGAGGACCTCGCCGCGCCGCTGATCCTGGTCGCCACGGCCGATGAGGAAAGCAGCATGGAAGGCGCGCTGGAACTGGTGCGTGTCGGCCGACCGCGCGGCCGTTATGCCGTGATCGGCGAGCCCACCAATCTGAAGCCGGTACGCATGCACAAGGGCATTTTGATGGAGGCCATCCGTCTGCACGGCCGCTCCGGTCATTCCAGCGATCCATCCCTGGGTGTCAACGCCCTGGAAGGCATGCACAAGGTGATCGGCGCCCTATTGAGCCTGCGCGCTGAATTACAGGCCAAGTATCGGCACCCCAGATTCGCGGTGCCGGTGCCGACCATGAATCTCGGCCACATCCACGGCGGCGACAACCCCAACCGCATCTGCGCCGACTGCGAACTGCACATCGATCTGCGGCCGCTGCCGGGCATGGACATCGATGAACTGCGCACGCTGCTCAAGCAACGCACCGCGCAAGCGCTGGCCGGCAGCGAGCTGCGTTGGGAAGTGACGCCGTTGTTCTGCGGCACGCCGGCCATGGAAACCCCGGCCGACTCGCCGCTGGTGCTGGCCGCTGAACAACTCACTGGCGCCGGCGCCGGCGCCGCGGCCTTTGGCACCGAAGGGCCGTATTTCCGCGAACTCGGCATGGAAGCGTTGATCCTGGGCCCGGGCGATATCGCGCAGGCTCACCAGCCGGATGAGTATCTGGCGCTGGACCGCATCACGCCCACCGTCGATCTGCTCGGCCGGCTGATCGAGCGCTTCTGTATCCAGCCGATGCAGCGTTGAACCTGTACCTTCGGGCACTAGGCAGTGAGCCCTAAAAGGATTATCTTTGTAGCCGATATTCATGATGAACCGGCGGGTGTACCGCCGCGAGTACCGAGACCTGAAATGTCCGCCGCAACCAAACAACACAGCACGCATGGCCTGCCCTGGCAGGCTGTTCCCTTGCTGTGCCTGTTGCTCGCCATGCCGCTGCTGGCCGAGGCGGCTGACGATGGCGATACCGGCATGAACGCACTGTCGCAAGGCCACTCGCTCGGCGGCATGGGCTTGGCCGGTGGCGCCATGCTCGGTGGTTTCAAATTCGCACCGAAATGGTCTTTGAATGCCGATGCGGTTGATCTCGGCTCCAGTGCTGCGCTGACCGGCGAGAGCAGCGATTTCAGCTTGAATGGCACGGGCAACGGTGGCATTTATTCGCTGCACGGCATCCGGCTGTCCGGCACCGGTACACTGCCCATCAACCAGGGCTTGTCGCTGTTCGGCAAATTGGGCGTGGCGAACCTGAGTAAAACCGGCAACGGCGCCGGCTTGTTCAAGTCAGGCAGCGGACCGGGAATGGATCTGAGCTACAGCGCCGGCGGCCAATACATCTTCAGTACCGGCCTGAGCCTGCATGCGGAATGGGATCGTTACACCGTCAACCAGGGTGATATCGATCTGTTCTCGGCGGGCATTCACTACAACTTCAAGTAATCCCTGCCGCGCGGCTGCGCGGTGTTTGCTTTTCCTGTTCTGAATCTTTCGCTACCGTGAGCGCGCGCGATTGCCACTCCGCTACCATTTATAAATCACCCAGGCCGGTACCAGAATTTTCGGATCCAACTCATTGCGCCGCGAATCCAGCTTGCCGTCGCCATCGGAGTCGACCAGATAATAGGGCTTACCGATTTTGGGTGTGACCTTGATCATGTAGAGCTGATTGTGGATGCGGAATTCCTCAACAGTCTCCCTCTCGTGCTGGACGATGGTAACCTGCGGTTCAATGGTCTCGCCGGCATGCGGTGCATCCGGCGCGGCATCAGGCACCGGCTGCATAGCCGGTGGCGGTGGCTCTGCAGCCAGTGCCGCACCACACAGCAGAGCCAACAGTACAATCGATTTACGCATCATAATTCCCCGTTGATTATTCCAGAATCAGAGCGGCAGTTCGCGTTCCTTGGTGGAAGGCTCAAAGCCACGGCTTTCATAGTGCCGGAAGATAACACCCGCCACGCCTAAAGCTCGAGAAGCAGTTCGCGTTCCTTGGCGGAAGGCTCAAAGCCACGGCTTTCGTAGTGCTTGAAGATAGCATCCACCACGTCACTCGGGTTGTCCAGTATCTGGAACAGATTGAGATCGTCCGCGCCGATGGTACCTTCGGCGATCATCGACGCCTTGAACC
Source organism: Gammaproteobacteria bacterium (assembly GCA_041492115.1). Taxonomy (GTDB): domain Bacteria; phylum Pseudomonadota; class Gammaproteobacteria; order JBBQDK01; family JBBQDK01; genus JBBQDK01. Next base: position 1,966 of record JBGPWJ010000019.1, on the reverse strand, counting down.
AGTCGATCAGACCGGCCCAGAATTTTGCGTTCACCAGGATGATCGGAATGCGCCGCGTCTTGCCGGTCTGCACCAGCGTGAGAATCTCGGCCAGTTCGTCCAGCGTGCCGAAACCGCCCGGCAGCACGACATAAGCGGCGGCGTATTTGACGAACATCACCTTGCGCGAGAAGAAATGGCGGAAGCTGAGCGAGATGTCCTGATAAGGATTCCCGGTCTGCTCGTGCGGCAGCATGATGTTCAGCCCGATGCTCGGCGCCTTGCCTGCGAACGCGCCTTTGTTGGCCGCCTCCATGATACCGGGTCCGCCGCCGCTCACCACCGAGAAACCGGCATCGGAGAGCATGCGCGCGATCTGTTCGGCCAGCAGGTAGTTGGGGTCATCGGGCTTGGTGCGCGCCGAGCCGAAGATACTCACCGAGGGCTTGATGCGCGCCAGACGCTCGAAGCCTTCGACGAATTCCGCCATGATCTGGAAGATCTTCCAGGACTCGCGAGTCAGATACGCATCATTCACAGGGTTCAAGCCCGGATGTTCGAATTTGCCGTTGTCTTCCATAGCCATCCACGTAGGGCGCGCCACGCGCGCCGGTTGTCCTACACTGGGCCGCCGTCACGGGCGCCCTCCGGAAAGAATTGAGCAATAGTCATACCGGAAAAGGGTGACGCGGCCGGTAATCCAGCGATAATACCACCAACGCCACCGCCGCCAAGAACTCGATGCCATGCCCAATCCTGCTGCCAAACCGCTGATCCTGGTCGATGGCTCCTCGTATCTGTACCGCGCCTTCCATGCGTTGCCGCCGCTCAGCAACTCGCGCGGCGAGCCGACTGGTGCGGTCCTGGGCGTGACCAATATGCTGCGCCGGCTGCTCGATCAGTATCAGCCTGAACGCATCGCCGTGGTGTTCGACGCCAAGGGTCCGACCTTCCGCGACGAACTGTTTGAAGACTACAAGGCCCACCGTCCGCCCATGCCCGACGATCTGGTGGCGCAGATCGAACCCCTGCATGACTTCGTGCGCGCCATGGGTCTGCCGCTGCTGCTGGTGAGCGGCGTGGAGGCCGATGACGTCATCGGCACGCTGGCGCGCCAGGCCAGCGCCGCGGGTATGGCGGTAGTGATCTCGACCGGCGACAAGGATATGGCGCAACTGGTCGATCCCAACATCACGCTCATCAATACCATGACCAACACCGTCATGGACCGTCAGGGCGTGATCGACAAATTCGGCGTGCCACCGGAACGCATCATCGATTATCTCGCGCTGATCGGCGATACCTCGGACAACATCCCGGGCGTGCCCAAGGTCGGGCCCAAAACCGCCGTGAAATGGCTTTGCGAATACGGCAGCCTGGAGGGCATCGTCATGCATGCCGCCGATATCCCCGGCAAGGTCGGCGAGAGTCTGCGCGCCAGCTTGGCGCAATTGCCGCTGTCACATCAGCTCGCCACCATCCGCTGCGATGTGCCGCTGGACGTCGGCCCCGCGGATCTGCAACTTCAGCCACCGGATGAGGCCGCCTTGCAGGCCCTGGTCGAGCGTCTGGAATTTTCCGGCTGGCGCACCCAACGCGCCGTGACTGCGCCGCCGGCGGCAACAACGTCGACTCCCGTAGCCGCGCCGATGGCCGCCGCGCCCGTCAGCACTGACTACCAGACAATATTCACCGCAGCACAACTCGACCAGTGGCTGACGCAACTCGCCGCCGCCGAACTGTTTGCTTTCGACACCGAGACCACCAGCCTCGATTACATGCAGGCCGAGATCGTCGGCGTGTCCTTCGCCGTCGACGCCGGTAAAGCGGCCTATGTGCCGCTGGCCCATGACTACGTCGGTGCACCGCAGCAACTGGATCGCGAGGCGACGCTGCACAAACTCCGCCCGCTGCTGGAAGACCCCGCCAAGGCCAAGCTCGGGCAGAATCTCAAATACGACATGAGCGTGCTCGCCAATCACGGCAT
>JBGPWJ010000206.1:0-4831 GCA_041492115.1 Gammaproteobacteria bacterium | reverse complement strand
TCAGGCGGCCCGCGCCCTGCTTGAGCGCGATCACCGCGGCGGGCAATTGGAAATCCATGAACGGGTTGCCGCCGCGTTCGCGCAGCGCTTCGAGGCGCGCCTGCAAGATGGGATCGCCGGGCGAGGCGAACGGGAGTTTATCGATAATCACGCAGGACAACGCCGCGCCGCGCACGTCCACGCCTTCCCAGAAGCTGCTGGTGCCGAGCAGCACGGCGTTGCCGAGCGCGCGAAATCGGTCGAGCAATTCGGCGCGCGGCAGCGTGCCCTGCACCAGCAGCGGAAAATGCAAACGGCCATCGAGACGCCGCGCCGCATCCTGCAAAGCGCGATGACTGGTGAACAGCAGAAAGGCGCGGCCGCCGCTCGCTTCCAGCACCGGCAGCGCGGCCTCGACCACGGCCTCGGTGTAACCCGGATGATTCGGCTCGGGCAGATCGGTCGGTAGATACAGCAGCGTGTTGCGCGCGTAATCGAAGGGACTGCCCAGGCATAAGGTGCGCGCGTCGTCGAGACCAAGCGCGGCGGCGAAGTGCGTGAAGCTTTCGCCGACTGCCAGCGTTGCTGACGTGAATATCCAGGCGCTGGGATGCGCGTGCAGACGTTCGCGGAACAGGTCGGCGACATCCAGCGGCGTGAGGTTGAGCGTGAAGGCGCGCGTGTAGGTCTCGAACCAGCGCAGCATGCCCTCGGTCTGCGCGGCGCTGACCTGGGCCATGCGTTGCAGCAACAGCACGCTACGCTGCCCGGCACTTTCCAGACCCTTGCCGCGCGACGCGGTCGGCTCCAGCCAGGCCGACACGGCAGCGAGTGCCGCGCGCAGTTCCTCCAATCCCTGCGATACCGCCAACTGCGCCGCTACCTCACGCCAGGCGGCGCGCCGCGGCTCCACGCCAAACGCCAGCCGCAGATCGTGCACGGCCTTGTCGAGGCGCTGCGCCAAGTCATCCAGCCCGGTCATTTCGGGCGCCTCGCGACGCTGCTCGAGCGACGCGTCGCGCGACAGTTCGAGCAATTGACGGCTGCCGAGGCTGAGACCGAAAAATCCGGTCGCGACTTCCGCGAGCTGATGCGCCTCGTCGATGATGTAGGCATTGGCGCTGGGCAGCAACTCGCCGAAGCCGTCCTCGCGCAGCGCCATGTCCGCGCACAGCAGGTGATGATTGACCACCAGCAGCTCGGCCTCCTGCGCCGCGCGGCGCGCTTTCATGACGAAGCAATCGCCGATGCGCGGACAGTCCTGCCCCAGGCAGTTGTCGGCGGTCGATGTGACCTGCGGCCAGATCGGCGCGGTTTCCGGCAGCTCCGCAAGCTCCGAGATATCACCGCTACGGGTGCGTCCGGACCAGTGGTGAATACGCTGCAATTCACTTTGCTGTTGACGACGGCGCGGTTCCAGCTCGGCATTTTCCAGGCGATGCAGGCAGAGATAATTGGCGCGGCCCTTGAGCAGGGCGATGCGTGTCGCGACACCGAGCGCGCTGCGCAGCGTCGGCAGATCGCGATGGAACAACTGATCCTGCAGGTTCTTGGTGCCGGTGGAGACGATGACCTTCTGCCCGGACAGCAGCGCCGGCAGCAGATAGGCGAAGGTCTTGCCGGTGCCGGTCCCGGCCTCGACGATCAGCGCGGCAGTTTCGGCCAAGGCATCGGCCACCGCCTCGGCCATGGTCTGCTGCTGCTCGCGCGGTGCGAAACCGGGGATGCGCGCGGCGAGTGGGCCGTTGGGGCCTAACAGATCGGTGGGGGAAGAATCCATTCAGTGTGCGATGTTGGGGCGGGTTTCAAACCCGCCCTTGCGCAGGTATCTGTTAAAAGAATTCATGAAGCAGGGAACCTCGGATTTACTCACTCTCCGCCGTGTATGCGGGGAGATGATTGGAGTGAGCGGTACTGTATTTATTCCCCCTCACCCTGGCCCTCTCCCTCAGGGAGAGGGGACTCATTGTTGGATGACGCAGTGGTCAGACATTCAGGACATCAACCCGCCTGATTATCCCAAACCTCATCCTCGATCGCGCCTTCCTCGCGCGTCCAGACCAGGCGGCCGATGATCTTGAAACGCGCCACCGACATCGCACCGCGTTTGCTGCGGCGGCTGCTGCTCTCGGTGAGCACCTGTGTGATGTCCTCGCGGTCCGCCTCGTAGATTTCATAGGGCTCGAATTGCTCGTCCATCAGCACCAGCACCACACTGTCCCATTGCTGTTCGGTCTTGAGCTGACCGATGCGCTGGCCGCCTTTCTTCTCGTCGAAGATGGCGCGGCCCTTGATCTGGATGCGCTTGCCGGCGCGGTTGCCGCGGCCGATGGCATCGAAACCGCCGACGCGCTCCTGGCACAGGTCGAGATCCAGCAGACGCGCGGCATCGTATTCGGCGATCTCGCTGCTGATACCGGCCAGCGGTTTGCCGGTGGTGGCGCGGTAATCGGCGGCGAGCTTGCGCGCCTGCGCCATCAGCGTGTCGACTGAATAGAGGGTCACAGTGGTCTCTTTGACTGTGTCATGGGTTGGCCCGGTGCAAGCCGCTCTCCCCGCAGCCCTGAGCTATGATACAACACCCAAAGACAAAGTACTGACTCCCTGTCCAGCCGCGCGGGCACCTCACCGGGCCGGCGCGCCTCAACAGCCGTCGCTGCTGATATGCACCTGCGCATCGGGCACACCGCGCGCCGTGAAATAACGCCGGCATTGCGCACCGACGGATGCGGGTGAGGAGATGTAAATATCGTACAAGGTCAGCTCATCAAAGGCCTCGGAAACTCGGGTCAGCAGCGCATTGACCAGATCATGCGCCATGGTGTCATCGTCCAGCGTCGCCGTATCCGCCGCCAGATGGGTGTACTGGAAGTTCTCCAGCGCATCCTGCCAGGCACGGCAGCGGTTGTGCATATACGGCCGGCCCGGCGTGGTGGTGATCCAGAACAACTGCAGAGTCTCGGCGACATCGCGCGCCATGGCATGCTCGATCAGACTCTTGATCGGCGCGAAGCCGTTGTCCCAGGCGATGAAGATCAGCGGCCGCACGGACTCGGCGGCGAGTACGAAATCACCGCGCGGCCCTTCAACGGTCAGCGCCTTACCGACAGTTATCCCGTCGAACACCGCCAGCGAGCAGGCATCGTCGTCACGCCGGCGAATATGAAATTCGAGCTGGGATTCATCGCACGGACAGCTGGCGATCGGATAGTCACCCTCGGTCCTGTCGTCGAGACGCAGGTGCGCCGACTGGCCTGCCAGGAAACACAAACGGGTGTGTTCATTCGGGCGCAGCGACAGCAGCATCAGATCATCGCCGGCCTGTTCCATGCCGCGCACCGTGGCCTGCAGACGCTGCGCAGGAATTTTCGCGGGATCGTCGACTTCCGCAGTCTCCAGTACCAAATCGGTGACCGCCGTGTTGCAGCACATCAGCAGACAACCCTGTTCACGTTCCTCCTCGCTAAGCCGGTAACTGGCGCGGCGCACCGGCTTGGCCGTACCGTGTTTGACTCGCGCCTTGCAGCGTCCGCAACTGCCGTCGCTGCAACCATAGTCCAGCGCCAGTCCGGCGCGCAGCCCTGAATCCAGCACCGTGTCGGTACCCTGCACCAGGAACTCATGACCGCTGGGATTGATGCGCACCTGCGCCGCCATGATGCGCAGCAGCATGTCGGTGGCGTAGAACTCGCCTTCGTTATCGATGGGCTGCGCGATCGCCTCCTGGGTCGCTTCCAGCCAGGCGCGCAGCACGCCGATGTCTTCGTGGGTCGGAACCGGATCGCGCTCGGCGAGTTTGCGCAGGTAATCCTGAAGCTGGTGCAGCGCCGTGTCGTAACGGCGCATTTTGTAGGTCGCCTCGCCGAGTTCATGACTGAGCGCCGCGACGCGGGTCGCCAGCACCTCGGCATCCGGCAGATTATCAGTATCGCGCAGCGCGCGACCCATGGCGCGCTCGATAATCTGCTCGGCGCGGTCGAGCATACCGGAATCCTCGACCTTGGCCTGCGGATAGGCGCGCAGCAACTCGCTCAGATAAAGCTGCCCCTCGAAGGTCGAGAGATCGCCGTCCTGAATGCGCTTCTGCAACGTGGCGCGCTTGACGCCGACCAAGCGTGCCGCGCGGGACAGGGTGATGAGACGGGCCATGGCCTCATGATAGTGCGCGGATGTAACTTGCGCCAGCACGGCACTTTGGAGATCCTGCGCTGACCCTCTTTTACGACCGACCACCCGTGACGATTGTCAGCGCCCTCGGCGCAATGGCCGTAAGCAGCCTATTCAACCCGACGAGAAAGGCGATTACTGTCATAGGGAGCAGCAGATAGAGCGACAAAATCATGTACGGCCAGTCAAGGGGGATAAACCGGAAGGCAATCGTGCGCACAATGCCGAGCAAGGGTTCGTGGGCTGCATAGACAAAAAAACTCGACCCGCTGAGCCATAGAAGCGCGTTCTTCAGCCGCTCGCACGCGAGCACCCACCGGGTTACATAGAGGACCGCCACCAGACCGACGACAATCCCGCACCGGTGCAGGCAGGTGTTGAAGGCGGCGTTGTTCCATACCGTATCGGCCAGCAGGATCGGGATATAGGCAACCAAGAACCATGCCCCGTATCTGTCGAGCGCGAAAAGGCTCCTGCCCTTCATGGCCAGGTAGCAGCCGACGGAGAAGAAGAGCACGCCCACCGTGTCAGGCGTGTAGATCGGCCACTTCGACGTGATCCAGGTAATGAACACCAGCGCAAAAAACGGCAGGGCCGCATAGCGGAGGATAACGGTGATCACTGGGATCAGGATCATCAGGAGTATGAGATCGCGTATGAACCAGAAGTGATAGGACTCGGGCGC
>JBGPWJ010000059.1:0-11483 GCA_041492115.1 Gammaproteobacteria bacterium | reverse complement strand
GTCGAGCAGCGAGTTGCCGCCCAGCCTATTGGCGCCGTGCACGGAAACACAGGCGCATTCACCGGCCGCATACAGGCCGGGCACCGGTTCCTCGGGGCCCTGCTGTTCCGGCACCACCACTTGGCCAAAGCGGTTGGTAGGAATGCCGCCCATGGTGTAATGCGCCGTCGGATAGACCGGGATCGGCGCGTCGATGGGATCGAGATGCAGAAAGGTCAGGCACATGTCGCGGATGCCGGGCAGACGCTTCTTGATGAGCTCGGCGCCCAGGTGACGCACGTCGAGCAGCGCATGATCACGCTGCGGGCCGCAGCCGCGGCCGTCGCGCACTTCCGTGAAGATGGCGCGGCTCACCACGTCGCGGCTGGCGAGATCCTTGGCGTGCGGTGCGTAACGTTCCATGAAATGTTCGCCCGCGCCATTGACCAGAAACCCGCCTTCGCCACGCGCGGCTTCCGTAATCAGCATACCCTTGCCGGCGATGCCGGTGGGATGGAACTGGAAGAACTCCATGTCCTGCAGCGGAATGCCGGCGCGCAGCGCCATGGCCATGCCGTCGCCGGTGTTGATCAGCGCATTGGTGTTGGTTCTGAATAACTGCCCGGCTCCGCCGGTGGCGATCAGTGTGGTCTTGGCCTCAATCACCAGCGGCTCGCCGCTGGCGATGTCAAGTACCAGCGCGCCGAGCACGTAACCCTGATCATCCTTGAGCAATTCGACGGCGAAGTATTCGTCGAAGAAATGGGTCTTGGCGCGGATGTTCTCCTGGTAGAGGCTGTGCAGGATGGCGTGACCGGTGCGGTCGGCGGCGGCGCAGGTGCGCGCGGCCTGTTCGCCGCCGAAGTTCATGCTCTGGCCGCCGAAGCGGCGCTGGTAGATTTTGCCGTCGTCGAGGCGCGAGAACGGCACACCGAAGTGCTCCAGCTCATAGACCACGCGCGGCGCGGCGCGGCACATGTATTCGATGGCGTCCTGATCGCCGAGGTAATCACCGCCTTTGACGGTGTCGAACATATGCCAGTGCCAGTTGTCGGGCAGCACATTGGCGAGCGCGGCATTCACGCCGCCCTGCGCGGCGCCGGTGTGCGAGCGGGTGGGAAAGACCTTGGAGACCACGGCGACATGCGCGTCGGCGCGCGCCAGTTGCAGCGCGGCGCGCAGACCGCCGCCACCGGCGCCAATGATCAGGGCATCGAATTTGCGGCGAGCCGTCATCAGGCGTAACCCGCTTGCCAGAGAGTACGCAATGCCCATAGCCCGCAGGCACTGAGCCCCAGCAACAGCAATGCCGTCAAGCTCAAGCGCAGCGCCAACGAGTGTACGTAGTCCATCAGGATATCGCGCAGGCCGACCCAGGCGTGCAACAGCAGCGCGAGGAAGAACAGCGCGGCGCTGATGCCGACCGCCGGCGTGGCGACCCAGGCCTGCCAAGCCTGATAATCAGTCGGCGCCTGACGCGCGAAATGCAACAACAAGTAAATAGTATACGCAGTCAGATACAGCGCGCTTAGGCGCTGCAGCATCCAGGTACGCAGGCCGTCGTGACGGCTCATAACAAGATCCCGTAGACAAGCACCGCGAGCAGCAGCGCACCGAGGGTGACCAGCCGGGCACTGTGGCGAGCCGTGGCGAGTTCGCTACCGATGCCGATATCGATGAGCAGATAGCGCAGGCCGGCCAGCAGGTGATGCAGCAGCGCCCAGATCGGGATGAGCAGCAGCAGTCGTACCGGATTCAGCCGCAACCAGTGGCTCGCCTGGTCGAAACCGGCCTGTCCACGCAATGACAGGTCGAGCAGATAGAGCGCGACAGGAATCAACAGCGCCAGCAACAGGCCCGCCAGCCGGTGGGCAATGGACGCCAGTGCCGTTACCGGCATGTAGATGCGCAGGAGGTTGAGGAAAACCGGTCGTGTACTGGGTTTGGGCATTATCAAGACGCGCATCGCCAATTTGATGCCGCCACTCTAGCAGACCGCCGACGCCGCCGACCAGCGGCCTGACACAGCGCTGCTGACAAGGGTCGCGGGATTGCCTAAGATGCCTGGACTCCTCCTGACGGTACCGGACCCCAATGAATCCGCAATGGCAGACTTTCCTGGAACAGCACGGCGCGCACAGCGTCGCTGCGCGGGTGACCGACTTCGGTAATCCGGCCGGCGAGTTGCGTTCCGTTGAGAACAGCCGGGTGATGTGCGACCTCTCCCACCTCGCTTTGATCGACATCCAGGGCGAGGATGCCGCCAGCTTCATGCAAGGGCAGTTCTGCAACGACGTGCGCGACGTCACCGATGAACACAGCCAGCTGAATGGCCATTGCACACCCAAGGGCCGCTTGCTGGGGAACTTCCGGCTGTTCAGGCATAACGGACATTATTATCTGCGTTTGCCCGCGGCACTGCGCGACACGCTCAGCAAACGTCTGCGTCTGTATGTGCTGCGCGCCAAGGTCAACATCGCGGCGGCGCCCGAGTCCTGGGTCGGCTTCGGCTTTGCCGGTCCCGACGCGGATCAAGTGCTGCATGCGGCGCTCGGTGCGGTGCCGGCGCAGATTAATGCTGTGATCGCCACCAAAGGCGCCATCATGCTGCGTGTCCCCGGGCCGCAGCCGCGCTTTGAGATCTATGGTGAGAGCGCTGCATTGCAAAGTCTCTGGAGCACACTTGCAAGCGGTGCGCGCAGTGTCGGCGCCGGCATCTGGTCGCTGCTGGAGATCCGCAGCGGCCTCGCCACCATTCTGCCGCAGACGACCGAAGCTTTCGTACCGCAGATGGTCAACCTGCAACAGGTCGGCGGCGTGAGTTTCACCAAGGGCTGTTACCCGGGCCAGGAGGTCGTGGCGCGCATGCAGTATCTGGGCAAGCTCAAGCGCCGCATGTACCGCGCGCACATCACGACGGACACCGCGCCGCAACCCGGTGAACCGCTCTACACAGCACACGTCGAAACCGGGCAGGACGCCGGCATGATTGTCGATGCGCAGGCCGCGCCGCAAGGCGGGTATGAAGTGCTGGCGGTGGTGCAGTGCGCCGATGTGGAATTGGGCGATGTGCACCTCGATGGGCCGCAAGGCGCGGCTCTGAAATTTCTTGATCTGCCTTACACGCTTGACGATGTGGCGCAGCAACAGGCTTGAGCGGGTTTTCGAATGGCGTAGGGTTTGCCGGGCACAGCAGCAAACGCTCAGCCGGTTGACACCTTGAGCTGGCCGCCCATCTCAACCACACCGCATTTCAGATTGGCCGGCAAGGCCACATCGATCTTCTTCGGGTAGGGAATTTTCAGACCGTTCATCAGCGCGACGAACTGCGCACGACTCTTGCCGGCAAGGCGTGGATTCAAGGTCTTCTCTTCACCCACCGTCGAGTTGATGAAGCCGTTGTAATCATGGCCGGGGTAAATCACATAATGATCCGGCAGCGTGAATATCTTACTGGTGATGCCGTCGTATAGCTTGCCTGGATCGCCCTGCTGGAAATCCGTGCGACCGCAGCCGCGGATCAGCAAGGCATCGCCGGTAAAAACTTTGTCGTCGATCAGGAAGGAGGTGCAGGCATCGGTATGACCCGGCGTGTGGATCACCTTGAGGCGATGGCGCCCGAACTGCAAGGTATCGCCGTCCTTCACTAAAACGTCCGGCGCATCGACACCGGCGCAGGCGTTGTAGACGGACTTGGCATGCGGAAAGGCCTCTTTCAGGCACGCCACGGCGGTGACGTGATCGGCATGAACATGGGTCTCGATCAGGTATTTGAGTGTCAGGTCCAGGTCGCGGATCAGTTGAGTGTCGCGCTCTGACTGCTCGATGACGCTATCGATAAGCACCGCCTCATGGCTGTATTCATCGGCAAGCAGATAGGTGAAGGTGCAGGTTTCGGCGTCGAAGAGCTGGCGGAATAGCATGGCTGTCAACTGTCCAGGTAATTGGCATACAAGGGGTTATGGCCTACATCTGTGTTACCGGCGCGATCAGTTGTCACCTACCATCCAGACTCTGGCATGCCAAAGACAGCGGCCCGCCCTTTGCAAACTTTAGCCCATGACTGAGCTGTGGCGATGGGTTATACTTGGCGGTCTTTTTACCTCGCAGGTCCACCGACGTGATCCAGAAGCTCCGTAACATCGCCATCATCGCCCATGTCGATCATGGCAAAACCACCTTGGTCGACAAGCTGCTGCAGCAGTCCGGCACCCTGGACGCGCGCAGCGCTTCCCCCGAACGGGTGATGGATTCCAATGACCTGGAGCGTGAGCGCGGCATCACCATCCTGGCCAAGAACACCTCCATCATGTGGAATGACTACCGCATCAATATCGTCGACACCCCCGGCCACGCCGACTTCGGCGGCGAAGTCGAGCGCGTGTTGTCGATGGTCGACTCCGTATTGCTGCTGGTCGACGCCGTCGACGGCCCCATGCCGCAGACCCGCTTTGTCACCCAGAAGGCCTTCGCCATGGGCTTCAAGCCCATCGTCGTTATCAACAAGATCGACCGCCCCGGTTCGCGCGCGCACTGGGTGCTTGATCAGACCTTCGATTTGTTCGACCGTCTTGGCGCGACCGATGAACAGCTCGACTTTCCAGTGGTCTACGCTTCCGCGCTGAACGGTTATGCCGGTCTGGATGAGAGCGTGCGGGAAGGCGATATGACGCCGCTGCTGGAAACCATCATCAAACACGTCTCGCCGCCGCAGGTCGATCGTGACGGCCCCTTGCAGTTGCAGGTCAGTTCGCTGAGCTACAGCAGCTACGTCGGCGTCATCGGCATCGGCCGCATCGCGCGCGGCAGCGTGAAAAGCAATTCACAGGTGGTGGTCGTGGATCGCGAAGGCAAGAAGCGCAACGCGCGCATCCTGCAGATCTTCGGTTTCCACGGCCTGACCCGTATCGAAGTCCCCGAGGCGCAGGCCGGCGACATCATCGCTTTCACCGGCATCGAAGGCCTGGGCATCTCCGATACACTGTGCGATCCGGCCAATGTCGAGGCCCTGCCACCGCTGTCCGTGGACGAGCCGACAGTGAGCATGACCTTCCAGGTCAACAACTCGCCGTTCGCCGGCAAGGAAGGCAAGTACGTCACCAGCCGCCAGATCCGCGAGCGCCTGCAGCGCGAGCTGATCCACAACGTGGCGCTGCGCGTCGAGGACACTGCTGATCCGGACAAATTCAAAGTGTCCGGCCGCGGCGAACTGCATCTGTCCATCCTCATCGAGAACATGCGCCGCGAAGGCTATGAGCTGGGCGTGTCGCGTCCCGAGGTCATCCTCAAGGAAGTCGACGGCGAGATGTGCGAACCGTATGAGACGCTCACCATCGACGTCGAGGAACAGCATCAGGGCTCGATCATGGAACAGCTCGGCATCCGCAAAGGCGACCTCAACGACATGGTCCCCGACGGCAAGGGCCGGGTGCGCATGGATTACACCATTCCGGCGCGCGGTCTGATCGGCTTCCAGACCGAGTTCATGACCCTGACCTCCGGCACCGGCCTGCTCTATCACGTGTTCTCGCATTACGGGCCTGTGAAGAAAGGTGGCATCGGCGAACGCACCAACGGCGTTCTTATATCCAATGGTGTCGGCAAGGCCCTGGGCTACGCCCTGTTCAACCTGCAGGAACGCGGCAGGCTGTTCATCGGTCACGGCGAAGAAGTCTATGAAGGCATGGTCATCGGCCTGCACTCGCGCGACAACGATCTGGTCGTGAACCCGCTCAAGGCCAAGCAGCTCACCAACATCCGCGCCGCCGGCACCGACGAGAACATCATCCTGGTGCCGCCCATCCGCCATACGCTGGAACAGGCGCTGGAATTCATCGATGAAGATGAACTGGTCGAGGTCACACCCAAGTCGATCCGCATCCGCAAGAAAAAGCTGCTCGAACACGAACGCAAGAAGGCGTCGCGCTCGGCGTAACATCTGTCCTTCCGCACCCCCGCACGGCCAAGTCCCGTGCGGGGATCTCCGCAATTCCCCTCCTCTTCTGCACTATCACCGCCAGACCATACCCCTGCGATGGATTCGCCATTCAGCGCCGCTACTGCTCTTTGCAGTTACCGTCCGGCATGATAGAAAGACAGTCCGAGTGTCACTGCGAGCCAAGCCATGCAACAGATTCTCATCTTCCGCCACCTCGCCAATGAAGGGCCGGGCTATTTCGCGGAATTTCTGCAACGCCATAACGTCGCTTACACGATCATCGCCATCGACAAGAACCAGCCGGTTCCCGAGTCGCTGGAGAATGTCGCCGGCTTGGTATTCATGGGCGGACCGATGAGCGTGAACGATCCGCTGCCCTGGATAGCGGACGAGATATGGCTCATTCAGCAGGCCTTCCGGCAAAACCTGCCGATGCTCGGTCACTGTCTGGGCGGGCAACTGATCAGCAAGGCATTGGGAGGCCGAGTCGGCCCTAACCCGGTCAAGGAAATCGGCTGGCTGCCGGTGCAGCGAACACTGGACAGTGGTGTGCAGGATTGGCTGCGCGGCCTGCCCGAAAATTTCGAGGCCTTCCATTGGCACGGCGAAACCTTCTCCATCCCAAGTGGCGCGACAACTATCTTGAGCAGTGCCGAGTGCCCCTACCAGGGCTTTGTCATCGGCAACACACTTGCTCTGCAATGTCATGTCGAAATGACCGCAGACATGGTGCGTGACTGGGCACAGGTCAACGACGTGGAAATCGCCCAGGCCAGCGCCACGATACAGAGCGCGGCACAGATGACCGAACGACTGCCAGAGCGTATCCATAAACTCCACCAATACGCCGATCTGCTCTATACGCGCTGGCTGCGCCCGATCCTCTCGGCCGGGCAAACCACCTGAAGTCGCGTGGGGCGCGCTGGCTTGCGGCAGCGCGCCCCACACCAATCAGGGCTGCGCGGTCTTTTTCCCGCCGCCCAGCATCATATTGGCCCGGTTCGCCTCAACGGTCTTGGCGCTGATACCTTTCACGCGCGTCAGATCGTCCAGCGATTTGAAGGGCCCATTCTTGTTGCGGTCGGCGACAATGGCCTCGGCCTTTTTGGGCCCGACGCCTTCTAGCGCCGCATCCAAGGCCTTCGCATCCGCGCTATTAATATCGACGGGTCCGGCCGCAACCCAGAGGGGAGAGAACAGCAGAGTGCACAACAACAGCATCCTTACCACGCATTGCATGACAGCCTCCTTTTAGACCGGATCACCGGTAATCCCTGGCTAAACGCCGCGCCACCGAAAAGCGATGGCGCGGCTTCCCTGGCGCTGCAGCACATGACTGTAACGCCGTGGCCGATCCTAGCATCTACGTCGCTTAGAGCAATGCGGCAATTTCTGATTCTATTGTCAGCAATGCCTGCATCGGATCCGGCGCCGCCGTCACCGGTCGGCCGATGACCAGATAGCTGGCGCCTTGTTCGATAGCCTCGGCGGGCGTCATGACCCGGCGCTGATCGTCGGCCTGTGCACTGCGCGGACGTATACCCGGCGTCACCAGCAGAAAATCCACCGCGCATGCCGCGCGCAATCCGGCCACTTCACGCGGCGAACACACCACGCCATCCAGACCGGCCTGCTGCGCCAACGCTGCAAGACGCGCCACGTTCTGCTGCGGATCGGCGGCCAGACCGACTTCGAGCAGATCACTCTCCGCCATGCTGGTCAGGACAGTCACCGCGATGAGATGACAGCGCCGTCCTGATTTGTCGACCGCCGCGCGCGCCGCCTCCATCATGCGTCGCCCACCCAGCGCGTGCACATTCATCATCCACACGCCGAGATCGGCAGCGGCGGCGCAGGCCCCGGCGACGGTATTGGGAATGTCGTGAAACTTCAGATCCAGGAATACATCGAAACCGCGCGCGGTGATCTGCTCAACCAGAGTCGGCCCGGCGCGGGTGAACAGTTCCTTGCCAACCTTTACCCGACAGCGCCCGGGCTGAATGCCCGTCACGAAATCGAGCGCCTGCGCAGGGTCGGCAAAGTCGAGGGCGACTATTATCCGGGAATTCTTGTCAGGAGTTGTTTGCATGGCGACACATTTCAATTGTTAGATGTTACAAGGTTAATAGTTACTCCCCAACCACTCCCTGTATTGGCTTCAACGTACTCCAATGCTTACACCCCGGACATTGCCAGTGAATGGACTTGCCCGAGAAACCGCAATGCTCGCACTGATACACGGGCTTGTCTTCAAGTAGCTTGCCGGCCAGACTCTTGAGCGTGAGCAGGTTGTCGCGCGCCACGCCGTTACTGCCAGCCAGATTGAGCTCAATCAGGCGCTCCAGTCCGCGCACCGAGGGCTGCTCATGAAGTTGCGCGGAAATAAATTGCGCGGCAATCTGTTCACCCTGCGTCTGACGCACTAGGTCGGCGAGTGCCAACGTTGCGGATACGCCCTGGTGCTCGCGCACCAGATGCTGCAAATACTCGAGCATCTGGTCCGGCTTGCCCAGGCGTTGGTAGCTTTCCTGCAAGGGCGCGATCACCTCGGTGAGATAGCGCGGGTCCTGATCCTCAACCCGCAGATAAGCCGTCACCGCGGCTTTGTAATCACCGGCGACGGCGGCGATGTGGCCTTCAATCAGACTCGCACGGACGCAGCGCGGATCGCCTTTCAGTGCGCGCTTGACCATCTGCATGGCCTTGTCGAGGTCGCCGGCATTACGCGCCTGCTCGGCAAGCTCGCAGTAGTACTGCGCCACCACCGGTTCCAGTGAGGTCCCCGTGACGGCCTCCAAACGCCGCTGCGCATGAATGGCCTTGTCCCAGTCCTTTTCCTGTTGGTAGATGTCGACGAGATTGGCGAGCGCGGCAGCCGAGTGGTCGTCCATCTCGATGAGTTCCTGGAACAGGCTTTCGGCCCGGTCCAGCAAGCCGGCACGCATGTAATCCAGACCCAGTTCCAGCAACCCCTGCGCGCGCTGCTCGCGGTCCAGTGTTGGCCGTGCGATCAGGTTCTGATGGATGCGGATGGCGCGATCGACTTCGCCACGACGGCGGAACAGGTTGCCGAGCGCAAGATGTGTTTCAACGGTTTCGCTGTCGACCTCGACCAGACGCAGGAATACCTCGATGGCCTTGTCGGGTTGTTCATTGAGGAGGTAATTGAGGCCTTTGAAATAGACCGAACTCAGATCGTTGAGGCGACCGCTGCCCTGACGATTCGCGGAACGCTTCGCCGCCCACCACCCGGAGGCGGCTGCCACTGGCAGCAGCAGCCACAGCAGCTCGAGCATGTCAGCGGATGTCCTTGGCCGGCTCGGCGCCGCCCTTGCGTTGCAGGCTGCGCCGCAGACGCCTGGCTTCGAGCCTGGCACGCAGCAGCAGTGGTAGACTCACAGCCACACCCAGCACGGCGCCACAGGCCAATGCCACAATCAACGCCTGCGAGAGGGCGAGTTCGATGCTGCCGAAGAAGAAATTGATGCGTACCAGCGTGTCGTTAGCCGAGGCCAGTGCCAAACCAACCAGCACCAGCAAGACGAACACTACTACGCCGGTCAGGCGTCCCATCTTGCTGCTCCCGGTAACATCAGGCGGTGGACCTCAATGCGTAGAGGCAGAGGCGTCCGGCATCACGTCGTTGCTGGCGTTCTCGTTGACGCGCTCGCGCAGTTCCTTGCCCGGTTTGAAGTGCGGCACATATTTTCCCGGCAACTCGACGGATTCGCCGGTCTTGGGATTGCGGCCGACGCGCGGCGGACGGAAATGCAGAGAGAAGCTCCCGAACCCGCGTATTTCGATGCGTTCACCGGTGGAAAGTGCCTGGCTCATCTGTTCGAGCAGGCTTTTCACGACCAGTTCGACATCCTTGTAGGCGAGATGATTCTGTTTACGAGAAAGCAATTCGATCAGTTCAGATTTTGTCATTCTGTTGTCTTCCCAAATCACCCTAAGCATTAGCCCGCCGCAACTGTGCGACGGACCCCCATGTGAAATCGATTATCACATCCGGCGGTAGCGCCGGAAAATGCGCGTCGCGGGCCATGGACGCTGCCACAACCCGCAACGCCACGATTACTCGTCCTTGGCTCCCATACGTTCCTTAAGCAGATCACCGAGGGTGGTGGTGCCACTGGCCGCACCGCGGCTGTAGTCCTGCATGGCCTCGGATTCTTCTTCGCTGTCCTTCGCCTTGATCGACAGGGCGATGGTGCGGGTCTTGCGATCGACGCCGATGTACTTGGCTTCAACGCTGTCACCGGCCTTGATCAAGGTGCGCGCGTCGTCGACACGGTCGCGCGACAGTTCGGACGCCCGCAGGTAACCTTCCACGCCTTCGCCCAGATCAATGACCGCACCCTTGGCGTCGACTTCCTTGATAGTACCCGTGACGATGCTGCCCTTGGCATGATCGGCTACGAAATTGGAGAAGGGATCTTTTTCGATCTGCTTGATGCCCAGCGAAATGCGTTCGCGCTCGGCGTCCACGGCCAGCACCACGGCTTCGAGTTCGTCACCCTTCTTGTAATTGCGCACCGCTTCCTCGCCCGGCACGTTCCAGGAGATGTCGGACAGGTGCACCAGACCGTCGATGCCGCCGTCCAGACCGATGAAGATACCGAAGTCGGTGATCGATTTGATGATGCCCGAGACCTTTTCGTTCTTGCTATGGGTGGCGGCGAAGTCGTCCCAGGGATTGGGCTGGCACTGCTTCATGCCCAGCGAAATGCGGCGCCGCTCTTCGTCGATGTCCAGCACCATGACTTCTACTTCATCGCCCAGATGCACGATCTTGGAGGGATGCACATTCTTGTTGGTCCAATCCATTTCGGAGACATGCACCAGGCCTTCGACGCCGTCTTCGATTTCGACGAAGCAGCCGTAATCAGCGATGTTGGTGATCTTGCCGAACAAGCGGGTACTTTCCGGATAACGGCGCGCCAGATCGACCCACGGATCGTCGCCCAGCTGTTTCAGACCCAGCGATACGCGGTTGCGCTCGCGGTCGAACTTCAGCACCTTTACGTCGATCTCGTCGCCGACGTTGACCACTTCGGTAGGATGCTTGACGCGCTTCCAGGCCATGTCGGTGATGTGCAGCAGGCCGTCGATGCCGCCCAGGTCCACGAACGCGCCGTAATCGGTGAGGTTCTTGACCACGCCCTTCACGATCATGCCGTCCTGCAGATTCTCGAGCAGCGTATCGCGTTCGGCGCTGGATTCGGATTCGACCACGGCGCGGCGTGAGACCACGACGTTGTTGCGCTTCTGATCGAGCTTGATGACTTTGAATTCGAGCGGCTTGCCTTCCAGGTAGGTCGTGTCGCGCACCGGACGCACATCGACCAGCGAGCCGGGCAGGAAGGCGCGAATCTCCGCGATATCGACAGTGAAGCCGCCTTTGACCTTGCCGCTGATGATGCCGGTGATGGTGTCATTGGCTTCGAAGGCCTTCTCAAGATGGCGCCATGACTGGGCGCGCTTGGCCTTCTCGCGCGACAGGCGCGTTTCGCCGAAGCCGTCTTCGACGGAATCCAGCCATACTTCGACATCATCGCCGACC